>CAYVDZ010000328.1:0-6172 GCA_964450575.1 uncultured Opitutus sp. | reverse complement strand
GGGCGTCCGTCAGCCAGACCGCGACGTTGTCCGCCGACGATCGGATCCGTTTCGCCGGCTGGGGCGCGGAGTCCTTGATCCGGCAGGTTTTTCTGGCGGGCTTTTTTCACGGTGATCCGCATGCGGGGAATCTTTTTGTCACGAGCGACAGTCGTCTGTGCTTTTTGGATTGGGGACAAGTGGGCCACTTGACTCCGCGCCTGCGGATGGCGCTGGCGGATTTCTGGGTGGCCGCCATCGAGCAGGATAGCGAGCAGGTGGTGCGAATCGCCGCCGAGTTGGCGACCGCCGATGCCCGGCCCGATCTGCGCGAAATGGAGCGCGAAGTGACGCTGGCGTTGCGGGACGAACTCAACTTTTCCATCGGCCGCCAGGCGATCGGGCGCGCGATGCTCCGGCTGCTTTTCATCTTTGGTCAGCATGGGATCTCGCTGTCACGCGACTATTCACTGATGGCCAAGGCCGTTCTCTCGATCGAGGAAGTCGGCCGCGCGCTCGACCCGAACTTTGACCTGCGCAAACACACGGAGCCTGTCTTGCGCGAACTCCAACGCGAACGCTCGCATCCCCGCGAGATGGCACGCCGCACGCGTGAAATGCTGCGCCATACGTGGATCGGCATGCAGGAGCTTCCTTTCGAGTTGCGACGTCTGGTTCGCCGTCTGGAGCACGACAACCTCTCCATCAATATCCATCTCCGCGGTCTCGACCGACATGATGATATGGTACGCGTGGCCGCCAATCGCATCGCCCTCGGGGTCGTTATCGGATCATTGATCGTGGGCTCGTCGCTGATCGTCACCACGGGTATCCAGCCGCATCTTTTCGGTTATCCGGCACTGGGTATCATCGGATATCTGCTTTCGGCCGTGCTCGGATTCTATGTAATCTGGGATATTATCCGGCACGGGCGGCATAAGTGAGCGAGCAAAGGCCGGCGTGAGACGCGGATGTTCGCGATCCGCAGCAGACGGCATTCGGGTCGGCACTCTGCTCTCCCCGCTGTCGCGGCATAATAATTCGCGTGAAACAGGCTCGTCGCGAAACGACGCGGTGTCAGGGTTGTCGATTTATGCGATTGCTTTCCCTTACCCTCTTCCTCGTTGCCGTGCTAGTGTCGCGCGCCGCGTCACCAGCGTACGATGTGGTGATCTACGGCGGTACCTCTGGCGGGGTGGCCGCGGCGATTCAGGCCGCGCGTCTCGGCAAGACCGCGGTGCTGATCGAGCCGACGCAGTTCCTGGGTGGTCTGACCACGGGAGGGCTCGGTGCGACCGATATTGGCAACAAGCGTGCGATCGGCGGAATCTCGCGTGAGTTCTACGGGCGCATCTGGGAACACTATCAGCGGCCCGGCGCCTGGCCGCATCAAACCCGCGACTCCTATATCAATCGTCGCGGCGGCGCCGTAAATGCGGAGGAGCGGACGCTGTGGACCTTCGAGCCGCACGTTGCGACCAAGGTCTTCGATGACATGCTGCGCGAGGTGGCGAACCGCGTTACCGTCGTCAAAGGCGAGCGCCTTGATCTTGCTCGCGGCGTGGTAAAAACGGGCACGCGCATCACGCGCCTGGTGATGGAGAGCGGCCGGAGTTTCGAGGGGCGCATGTTCATTGATGCCACCTATGAAGGCGATGTCCTGGCGCGCGCCGGGGTGAGTTATCATGTCGGACGTGAAGCCAACGCCGTCTACGGGGAAACCATCAATGGCGTGCAGGCCGGCCATGCCGTCAGCCACCAATTCACGCGCAAAGTCGATCCTTACGTCCGCCCGGGTGATCCATCGAGTGGGGTGTTGCCGGGGATTCAGACCGATGGAGCCGGCAAGGAGTTTGGCGGAGACCGGAAGGTGCAGGCTTATAATTTCCGCATGTGCACGACCGATGTGCCGGAGAATCGCCGGGCTTGGGAGCAGCCCGCGAGCTATGATCCGCGCTGGTTCGAGCTCCTGTTGCGCAACTTCGAAGCCGGCGATCACCGGGTGCCGTGGAATCCAGTGTGGATGCCGAACCGCAAGACCGACACGAACAACAATTACGCCATCAGCACCGATTTCATCGGCATGAACTGGGAGTATCCAGAAGCCGACTACGCCACGCGCGCGCGGATCTGGCGGGAGCACGAGGACTGGCAAAAAGGTCTGATGTGGACGCTGGCCAACCACCCGCGCGTGCCGGAGAAAGTGCGGGCGGAGTTTCAGCGGATCGGACTGGCGAAGGATGAGTTCATCGACAACGAAAACTGGCCGCGGCAGCTTTACGTGCGCGAGGCGCGGCGGATGATCAGCGACTACGTGATGACGGAAAAGAACTGCACGCGGAACGAGGTGGTGGACGACAGCGTGGGCATGGGCGCCTACAACATGGATTCACATCATGTGCAGCGTTACATCACCGCCGAAGGGTTCGTGCGCAACGAAGGCGATATTCAGGTGCGCGTGAGTCCGTACCCGATTAGTTTCCGCAGCATTCGTCCGTCAGCGGCGGAGTGCACCAATCTGCTGGTGCCGGTGTGCCTGAGTGCCTCGCATATCGCGTACGGTAGCATCCGGATGGAACCCGTTTTCATGGTGCTGGGCCAGAGCGCAGCCACCGCGGCGGTCCAGGCGATCGAGCAGCAGGTGGATATCCAAACAATCGATACCGCGAAGCTGAAGGCGCAACTCTTGAAGGACGGCCAGATGCTCGATTTCGAGAGTCCGCCGCTGCCTCCGCGTTCCGCCAAGCGCAAGGCCGTGATCGGTGGCATCGTCGTCGATGATCTCGATGCGGATCGCGCCGGCTTCTCGGGTTTCAGTACCGCGCACCCGACGTTCCTTGAGCAGGGCTATCATCATGACGGCAACGGGAACAAGGGGCAGCAAACGGCGCGTTTCGTGCCCGATCTCCCGAAGTCAGGGCGTTATCAGGTGTGCGTGGCGTATCCGTTTAATTCGAACCGGGCGAATAATGTCCCGGTGACGATTCGCCATGCCGACGGCGAGACCAAGGTCGTGTTAAATCAACGCAACAAGCCGGCGGTTCAGGAGCTATTGGCCCCAATCGGCACGTTTCGCTTCGAGCAAGGGCGCGGTGGCTACGTCGAGATCTCCAATGCCGGCACCGACGGTTACGTCGTGATCGACGGCGTGCAATGGTTGCCGGAGACGCCGTGAGGCGCTGTGCGGGTAATCGCGCGCCGCGGTTTGTTGGTGCTCTGCTCCTCGGGCTGTTCTAATCAACACCCGTGTTGGTCATCACGAACCCGACTCCACCGGGTGTGGTGATCCAGCTGGACGGCTACGTCGCTTCGCTCCTCGCCATGACAATTGAGGAGGTTGATTGCCCCCACCACGCAAGCTTCGCTTGATCCGGCTCTCGCCATGACAAAATTGGGTGTTCATTGCCGTCTCCACGCAAGCGCTTCGCTTTATCCCCGTTCTCGCCAAGACGACACGGGTTAGAATAGCGTGCGTTTCCAGCCGGGTTCGAGGCGCTGCATCAGGACCGTATCGTTTCGGGCGCGCACGCCGCTTTTAATATAGCGTTGATGCGCCACCTCCAGTCGGCCGCGATCGAGTTCGACGCCCAGACCGGGACCACGCGGCACATCCATCTTTCCGTCTTTGATCGGCAGATTCGGACCGACAATGATGTCGTGTCCCTCCGGCAACCAGACATAATGCGTGTCGCTCGCATACGTCATTTGCGGAATGACCGCGCCCATGGTGATCATCGCGGCCATGGTGATGCCGCCGTGATTGTTGCTATGTTGACTTAGGCTCCAGCCGAGCGGATCGCCAATCTGACCCAGAGCCTGACACGCTGGAATGCCGCCGAACGAATGATGGTCGGCCAGGACAATATCAATCGGTTTGAGGTTCACCGCCTCGGGGATGTGCGCCAGCTGGGTGACACACATGTTGGTGCTCATCTTGAACTCTGTTTTCTTTCGCACTTCGCCCATGGCCGCCTGGCCTTCGACCGGGTCCTCGTAATAATCGATCGGTAGCCCGTGCATCTTTTCCGCCATGCGGAGTGCCGTTGGCACGGTCCAGCGCGCGTTGGGATCGATCCGCAACGGATCTTTGCCGCCGAAACGCGCGTTCATCGCCTTCATCGTTTCGAGCTCCATCTCTGGTGAAAACACTCCCGCCTTCAGCTTGTGGTATCGGAAGCCCCATTTCTGTTTAAATTTCCACGCCATCTCGGCCATGGCCTCCGGCGTCCGCACCTCTCCCCATTGATCGAGCGCCTGGTCGCCCTTCCCGCGGCTGTCCACGAGTGCCGGGTCGGCCAGTACGGTTGGATGATCCGCCGCATATCGAAAAAACAAATACGAAGCGAACTCCACCTTCTCCTGGAGAGGTCCGCCCAGCAGTTCGCAAACCCGGCAACCGCTGGCGCGTCCGATCACATCCAGGCACGCGAGTTCGATCCCGGCATAGACCGAAAGGGCCGCCTTCGCTTGCGCGAGCCGCCCCTGGAATTTCCGGTAGGAGAACGGACTTTCGCCCACGAGCCACAAGCGGGACTCTTCGAGGGCCTTGGTGACCGACTCACCCCCGCGGGTTTCGCCAATGCCGGTAATCCCGGCGTTGGTTTCGATCTCGATGATATTGCGGAGGAAATACGGCCCGTGCGCCCCGCCTGCGGCCAGGATTGGCGGATCAGGGAGCGCAATGGGCGTGATGCGGACCGCGGTAATCTTGAAATTACGCAGATCGCGCGCCGCTCCGCCGGGGAGGCGGAGGGTCGAATTTTCAGCCGCGTGGCCGTGCAATAATCCGAGGGAACCAACCGAGGCGGTGGCCAGCCATTGTCTACGATTCAAGTGCATGCAGGGAGGGGTTGCGGTCGAGCGTGCAACCGTATTGTGGTTTGGCAACGCGGTTCAGTTTGGCAACGAGGCTTGAGCGGTGCTGGGGCGAGACCTAAGCCAGCGCATCCGCGGCGGTCACGAAATGTTCGTACGGGGTTCCCGGAGGGGCATCGATAAACGCGGGGAGCCCCTCGCCGGCTTCCGCCATCCGCTTTATCAGGCGGTCGCGCATGACTTTAACGACCGCCTCGTGCGACTTATAACCGATGAGGTTCGTCAGCTCCCACGGGTCGGCTTTCAAGTCGTACAGGTAATCATCGATGTACGTATCCGAGGCGGCTTTGGAAACCGGATTGCCGACGTCGTCCAGATCCGGACAGCGTACCGAATATTTCCAGCGATTCGTGCGCACCGCCCGACCGGTTTGGCTTTCGCTGATTTGCACGAAGACTTCTTCCGGCCAAGGATGCTTCGGATTGCGCACGAGCGGCAGAAAAGAGCGTCCGGTCAGGTGTGTCGGGACCTCGAGTCCGGCTGCGGCCAGCAGGGTGGCTGGCACATCCACCAGGCTGACCAAGCGGTCGACTTCACCGCCGCTGTCAAACCCCGGCCCTGTCACGGCCATGGGTACGCGGATGGCGGCATCGTGACAGGAGCGTTTATATTCCTGATTGCGGGTTTTGAAGTGGTTGCCGTGATCCGATGTATATAAAATTATAGTATTCTCCCGCAAACCCAGACTCTCAATGGCGTCGAGCATCCGGCCCAATGATTCGTCCAGTCGCTTGATCATCCCGCAGTATCCCGGCCAGTGCTGCAGCGCGGTGCCGTGGGGCACGCGCAGGTCAGGCGGCATCTGGGCATGGGCGAGGCTGCTCTCGTAGCCATGGGGCGCCGGGTAATCATCGCGTGAGTTCTGGTGGTGCGGCTCCAGTTGTGACACAAAGAGGAAGAACGCCTGCTCTTCGCGGCTTCGTTGGTCGATGTGGCGGATCGCGGCATCGGTGACGGCATCCACGCGGTAGCCGGGTAGACGATGTTCCTTGCCCTCCTGATCCCAGAGCCGGCAGCTGAACGCGTCGGAAACAAACTCCAGCAGGTTTGCTCCCAGCCACGTTTGATATCCGCCCTGTAACTCGCGGGGAACCGCCCCGTGGTGTTGATCGGAGGCGAGGTGCCACTTCCCAATATAGCCGGTGTGGTAGCCTGCGTCATTGAAGTAGTTAGCCAGAGTGGGGAGGTCTCGATGCGGTTCGAGTCCATTGCGCCAGACTCCCGTTTGCGTCGCGTAGACTCCCGTCTGCAGACAGGAACGGGCGGGCAGGGATCGACGGTTGGACTCACTCCGAATTTTGACCGTATGGCCCGCCAA
>CAYVDZ010000327.1:0-6183 GCA_964450575.1 uncultured Opitutus sp. | reverse complement strand
CGCGGGGCACGGGCGAGAACGGGCGCGGTCGGGGAGGGGCGGGATTCAGTGGACAGCGAGCTCATGCGGTGTCGGAAGGCTGGAGGGAGGCGGAAGCAGAGGCCCGATCGCGGGAGGCGTGGGCGGCAGAGACGGACGGCGCCTGGTGCGCCAGCGAGTGATGAGGGCGATGCAGGCCGCGTTGGTCAGAGGCCCGGGCGGCTTTGGCAAACCAAGGCACTCGCTTAATCCACAGTCGGAGGGCGTGCCAGTGGATCAGCGCGATGACGCGGACAGTAATCAACGGATATTTGAGCGTGTACCACGCCAGGCGTGCGGTCGTGAGTTCACGGCGTTCCCCCGTCAACGTCGTCGTGAGGGTGCGCGCGCCGTCCGTGTAGTCATCGATCTGCAAGGCCAGGCGCTCGCCGGGCATGCGCAGGTTGAAATCGAAGGCCACGTCGACATCCGAGAACGGTGAGACGTAAAAGTGTTTGGGCACGTGGAGACGGAATGCGCCGCTGCGTGCATCACGCGTAGGTGCCCCGAGGAAGTAAGGCTTCACCTCGCGAAACGTATTCGTCACTTCCGCAATCACCGCCGCGGGTGTTCCCTGTCGATCGTAACAGAAATAGAATGACACCGGGTTGAACAGGTAACCGAAGACGCGGGGTAGAGTGAGGAGGATCACCCGCCCACCGTTCAGATCCGTGCCGTGCTTGGAGGCCAAGGCAACGACGCGTGATTTCAGGTCGGCGAGAGTGGAAGATGGCGCTATTTTCGGGAGCGCGGATATAGTGGCGGTGGACGTGGCTGACGCCGCTAACAATGGCGCTTTGGATTCGGACGCGGCTGCCGGGGGATAAACCGGTTCGTCGATCGGCAGGTAGTCGCGATCCCGGAAGGAGTAGACGTTGCGCCGGTTGAACGAGAACAGCCCGACGCGTTGGGGCAGCCTCGCCACTTCGTCCAGATCAACGGCCAGGAGGAAAATACGATAGCTAAACTGGTGTCGGTGCGGGGCAAAGCGCGCGTGCATCACGCGACATTCATAAAGGCCGGACTGCATTGGCTCGCCCATTTCCGATCAACGCGTGCTTAAACGGGAGCCGAGGCCGCGGAGGCGAGCGACGACGCGGTGGAAGTGCTGGCGGCGGGGTGGGATCGGCGGGTCCAAGGGTCGTACTCGAGCAGTAATTCGCTGAGATGAACCGCGCTCTGGAGGCCATCTTCGTGAAACCCGAAGCGCTGCCAGGCGCCGGCGAAATAAGTTTCCGTGTCGCCGCGGGCACTCGCGTTCAGTTGGCGAAGTTCTTCCTGGGCGCGGACGGCGCCGAGCGTGAGGAGAGGGTGTTCGTAGTTGATCCGGCGGATAACGCGCGCCGGTGCAATCGACTCGGGGCGATTGATGGTGACGAAATAATTTTCGCGGTTCGAGACGCCCTGGAGCGAGTTCATCCAGTAGTGTGTTGCAGTTGACGTGCCGCCGCCAGCATCGCGCGCAATTTCATAATTCCAACTCGACCAGGCAAGCCGGGTTCGCGGCATCACCGTCGCATCGGTGTGGAGGGTGGCGACATTCGGATGATAGCGGAACTCGCCGAGCAGGCGCGCTTCGTCGTAGGTGGGAGCGGCGAGGAGTCGCAGGGCTTGATCGCCGTGACACGCCAGGATGACTTTGTCGAAGAGTTGGGTTTCACCCTTTACGGTGGTAACCGCCACGCCATTGGCCGTGCGCACCACGCGCTTTGCGCCCTGATTCACGCGAATGCGATCACGCCAAGGCGCCGTGAGTTTTTCCACGTACCGCCGCGAACCGCCGTCCACCGTCCACCACGGATGCTGCGTGTGCAGTCCGAGGAAACCATGATTATGGAAAAACCGAAGCAGCGTCGTCGCGGGGAACCGGAGCATCAGTTCTGGCGGGGTCGTCCACACCGCCGAGCTCATCGGGATCAAGTACAGGTCCAGGAAGTCGGAACCATAGTGGCGGCGCCTCACGTAAGCGGCCAGCGTCTCGTTGGTAGCCGCGGGGTCGTTCAGGGTGGCAATGGCCTCCTGGTTGAAGCGGGAGATCGCCGCCAGCATGCGCCAGAATCGCGGGCGAAGGAGATTCCGGCGCTGGGCGAAAAGGTGATTTACGGACGAGCCGGCGAATTCCAGCCCGGTATCCGAATGGCGGACACTAAAGGACATCGCCGCGGGTTTGATCGCCACGTCGAGTTCGGTGAAAAGGCGCGTCAGGTTCGGATAAGTAATTTTATTGAACACCATGAACCCGGTATCGATGGGCAGAGCGCGTCCGGTCCCGGGTTCAATCGCGGCGACGGTGTGAGTATGGCCGCCGACATAATCATTTTGTTCAAAAAGGGTTAGGTCGAAGTCGCGTTGCAGGAAATGGGCGCAGCCGAGCCCGGAGATTCCGGTTCCGATAATGGCGAGCGTAGGCATGTCGGGGGTAATACGGTCGGCCGCTGTTATCAGACGCATCATGCGGGTGCGATCTTGGGTTTATCCAAGGTGAAGAGTGTTCTTCGTTTGGAGTCGTTCGACAGGCCAGGGCGGGCACAAAAAAGGCGCCGCAGTCACGGCGCCTTGGGAGAAAGGGAACGCTGCGGAAGCGCCGACTTAGATGACAGGCGAAGTTGGCGTTTGCGGCGCCTTGGGATGCACCAGCTCGGTTACGTCCTTGTGGATGGCCGGCTCTTCGGCCGTTTTCGGCATCGTGGCTTGAGCGGCGCTTGCCGTGGCGACTGCGAAAGCGGCGGCCGCGGGGACGACTTTCTTGAGGGATGAAAAATCCGGATGCGTGTGCGCGGCGCGTTGGGCAGCGGCAATGCTGGTGACATGGTCAGCGCGAGCGGCCTCCTCCATAATCGACGCCGGCACGGGTTTGAGGCCCCAGATCAGGCCCGTCCAGGACAGCGCCTTGAGGCCGTAATAGGTGATGTCGATCTCCCACCAGTAAAAACCATTCCGGGTGGAGGACTGGTAGCGATGGTGATTGTTGTGCCAGCCTTCGCCGAGGGTGATCATGGCCAGGATGAAGCTATTGCGCGAATCATCGCCGGTATCGAACCGGCGGCGGCCCATCAAATGCGCCATCGAATTGATGCAGGCCGTACCGTGGAAAAGCGCGGTGGTGCTGATAAAGAAGCCCCAGACGACCATCTGCCAGCCATTGGTGCCGAGATGCGGCGCGTAGGCGGCAAGCAAGCTGCCGAGGCCGAACAGGGAAAGCGCGAAAACCAAGGGCACGGCGGTATCGAAGCGATTCAACCAGACCAGTTCTGGAAACTTGGCCAGATCCCTGATCTTGGAATAATCGGTCGGGAAATTGCGCCGGCTCGTGATCCAGCCGATGTGCGACCACCAGAAGCCGTGCACATGGGGAGAGTGGGCGTCTTCCGGCTCATCGGAATGCTGGTGATGATGACGATGATGATAGGCCCACCACAACGCACCGCGTTGCACGGTTGTTGCGCCCCAGAGCGCGAGCAGGAACTGGCCGACGCGCGACGTGCTGTACGTCTTGTGCGAGAAGTAGCGGTGGTAAATTCCAGTGACCGCAAACATCCGCAGGAAATACAGTGCGACCGCGGCCCAAACTGCGACGGGGCTTACCCCCACCCAGAGGACGCCCAAGCATCCGGCATGTAAAACGATGAAGGGGATACACCGCATCCAATCGACCTTATCGGGCTCATTGCGCATCTTCTCCGGGCCCTCGGGCGTGTAGTCGGAGTCGAACCACTGAAGGAGCGCCACCGGAACGCGGCTGGCTTTGACGGGAGGAAGGGCGGAATCGGGTTCAGACATGATACAAAGGTCCATGGAACCGTGATAAGCTCGTTCGTGCAAGTCGCGTTTGAGGGAAATCCATAGGGATTTTCCAGTCCTGTGCCGGTGTACGGTTACATGTAGGTGACGCCTCAAGCCCATGCTTGCTCACTCGGCATGCCGATTGCTCTATTGCTCGGGTCAGGATAATTCCTGACGAGGTTCTTTGAATCACTTTCATGCAAACGAGGGTTTTGCCCTTGGCTGCATGAGTTTTCAGCCGCGCGCGACGAGTGCGCACGGACTTTGGTTTCCCCAAGACGGATCCTTTGGCGGAGCCGTGTGAAAACACGGTCCCGACAAAACGCCCCAAGCTTCGCATATCTTCAAAACATAAGCGACGCGGCGGGTGTTCAACCTGATAGAAAACCAAACTCTCCGCTTAACCCGCGGAGTTTAATACCATGAAAGCAGTTCGTAAACTCGTTGTCCTCCTCATTGTGAGTTCGCTCCTGTCTTCCTTCGCTTCGGCGATGGGATCGGAGCAGGCTTACCTCGAGATGTGTATCAAGGGGCCCGGCATTCCGGTTCCCGTCACTGTGGTCAGCCCCAGTGTCGGTCCGGAATATCACGGCGCCTTGGTGCAGCTCGTGTTTGTGGTGGATGAAAAAGGAAAGCCGGTTGATCTTGCCGTGAAGTCCAGTCCGGACGACGCGCTTGCTTCCGCCGTGCTGGACGCAGTGGTGCAATGGCGCTTCAAGCCAGCGGAGCACAACGGTGTCCCGGTGGAGACGAAAGTCCTCCTCCCGGTGAGAATCGTTGATCATTCGCTGGTCGGCGCTCGCCTCGCTGCGAACAAATAAATCAGAAAAACAACCAGGGGCGCTTCCTTCGTAGAGGCGCCCCTGACTAATTTAGAATTCTGCCCGTGGCGGCGAGCCCCCTTGATCTGGCTTCCGCGGACGCCGCTAAATAATGCCGATCGCCGCCCGCACTGCTGCCCTATCAGTTATCGCCACTGCCGTTCGGCGACGACGGTTCCGTCGCGACGAGCGCAGTCAGCAAAAGCAAAACGATGACAACAGGGAGCATGGGTGATGAAGTGAAGAAGCTGGGAAACGTGGCACGATCGTTTGTTTCCTCAAAATCAGAATAGCCTGCGGGAGGTATAGCAGCGCACCCATCGTGGCCCGGTGAAATCACTTATAGTTGCAGTTGAGCGGCGCGCGAATCCCTCTGGCTCAATTCTCGACCTGATTTTCGATGCAGGCCGCCGTTCACTTCCGGTCGTCCCCTTTCCGCAAAATCACGTCACCGTTCATCGTGGCGATACTGATCTCCGGGCCTCCGCCGTTTAAGGTGCCGGTCACGAGTTTTCCGCCGGTTGGGGTCGGAGTGACCGGCACGGGAGGGCGCGGTGGACGCGGCGCATCGGCGTTGCGGTGGGCGCGAAATTCGTCGGCTGCTGCCCTCAGCGCCTCCCGGGCCACCGCCGCGCCTTCACGCACCGCTTGAGCCGCTTCCTGCATCGTTTCACGGACCGCGTCGCCTACTTCGCTTTCGCCGCTCGAGGGTGGACGTGGCGTGCGGACTGCGCTGCGACTTTGAGAACGCGAAACCGATTCGGTCTTGGTCACGAGCGCAGTCTCTTCGAAGTCGGTGAGCACGGATCCATTCTGGGTGCGAAGCCGAACGTTTGCCTTCGCCTGTGCCGGGATGCGAAGCTGCACTTCGCCATTCATCGAAGTAAACGACAGCGGTTTCTTGTCCTGCAGTTCACGTACGGTGGCGCGAATCTCGCCGTTCATGGTCGAGACCACGATCCCGCCCGAGACATCTTCGAGGCGGATCTGGCCATTCATGCTGGTGATTTCGATGTCACCGGAAAGATCCGTACAGGTGACGTCGCCACCCCAGGAATTCTGCACGATGATCGAGGTCGCACGCGGAACCGTGATCCGAAAATCCGCGCTCGAGCCCGCCCAGCCTTCGCCCAGCGCATCGAGCATGATCACGTTATTCTTCTCCGTGAGCGAAAAACTCGAGGCCGCAGTGAGGACGCGCAGGCCGTCCTTGCGCGGCGCCTTGGTCGCCGCTTTCGCCTCGGGTTTGACCACCACTTCCGTCGTATCCGTCCCCTGGATGCGGAGGTCGCCGCGGCCGACCTGGACTTTCAGCGTGCCGGGTTTCGTGGGATCGGAGAAGGCGAGGACCGAGGTCGTTTCTTCGGCTGCCCGGGTGATCACCGGGAGCGCCATCAAACATGCGGCCATGAGGAGCAGAACGGAGGAGGATGAATGGAATTGTTTCATATTAAAAAAAAGTGGAGTGAACGACTGGTCCGAATATTTCGCACCCTGATTTGTCACCGCGAGCCCGAGGAACGAGGGCGTGGCGATCCAGCTAGATGGATTGCTTCGTCGC
>CAYVDZ010000326.1:0-6186 GCA_964450575.1 uncultured Opitutus sp. | reverse complement strand
GCATCGGCCGCTTCGAGCAGGCAAACGGCGGCACGATTTTTCTCGATGAAATCGGCGACCTGAGCCCCCACACGCAGGCCAAGCTCCTGCGCGTGCTCCAGGAAAAGTGCCTGCAGCGGCTGGGAGGCCGGGAGACCATCGCTATCGATGCGCGCGTGCTCGCCGCCACGCACCGCGACCTCGAAACGGCCATGCACGAGAAACAGTTTCGCGAAGACTTGTTCTACCGGCTCAGTGTCGTCGTCATCGCGCTCCCGCCCCTGCGCGAACGCCGCGACGACATCCCGGCGCTCGTGCAATATTTCCTCCGTCGCCACGGCAAGGAACTGGGTGCCAAGCAGGCATCCATCCATCCCAAGGCCCTCATGTTGCTCAGCGAACAGTCATGGCCGGGCAACATCCGTGAACTGGAAAACGTCGTGCGTAACGCCCTATTGCAGGCGCGAGGCTTCAGCGTTGGCCCCGCCGACGTGCGCAAGGCCCTGGGCGGCGCCGACGCACGCGCGGCCGGCGTCTCGCCCATCGCCCGCCACGTCGCCGACCTGCTCGCCGCGGCTGGCCGCGGGGAGCTCGAAAACCTGCGCCCGCTGTTGCTTGAAACCGCCGACCGGGAATTGTTCACGCAGGCAATTCAGCTCTCCGGCGGCAATCAAGCCAAGGCCGCGCGCTGGCTAGGTGTTTCACGGATCACCATGCGCGAAAAACTCATCCACTTCGGCCTCCGCCCTGCGAGCGATGCCCGATGAGCGTGCCGTAAAGATTACGATCGTTTGCGCTCTGCTAAGTTGAGATGCTACCCAAACAGCACATCGCGTCCCAACAATCCTGTCACACAATCTGTAGTCGTACGCCGTCGATTCTCTCGGTCGATCTCTCCGCTGTGCTGCGGGCAAAGGGAGCCGTGCGATAGGTGTCCTGCCTCGCAGCGCCCGTCAGGCTACCTGCTCGCCTTCAACTCCCAAGGGGGCAGCGCTCAAAGGGTCTGCCTGTTACCCGTTACACACCGAGTGCGTACCCACGTCCCCCTTTTCTCGTTAGCCGTACTCTGCCAGCAACGCCGTCGCGCGCGTGCTCGCAGTCGCTCGGCCAACTTGAATACTTGTCTCGTTGCGCACTGCGTCTGCGTACGCCTACAACCTTTACCTTCGGCCAGTTCAAGGCCCGCCTGCCGGGCGCGATCACTCTCGTTGAAAAGGGGCAATCGGAGTCTCGACGAATCGGCCATGCGCGCGCCATTTCTACCTTGACCGGCCCGCTTCCCGTGGCGCTGCCGTGCCCTGCCTGAACTCACCGGCAACGCCGGCGAATCAAGTCTCGGACATCCTGATCCGAGCGGGACTATCGTGATACCATGGCGGCGTTCGCGCCAGGTTGAATGCGCCCCAACGGGGCATGCTATGACAGTCCAGGGCGAAGCCCAGGGTATCCATCGGTCGTATACGAAAGCCCTGAAGGGGCGCGACGTCCGCTCGCTGTGCCGCCCCTTCAGGGCTCGTTTATTAAACAAACAATAATCTCAGGGCTTCGCCCTGGGCTATTATCTGCCGCCCCGTTGGGGCTCAGGACAATTCCACGCTGGTCGAAGGTTCCCGCCGGGGATCAGGATGTCTGAGTCTACGCCCTCCGGCAAATGACTGAACCTTCGACGCAACCTTCAGGCCGACCCATCGGTCCAGCCCGCTGCACAAGTAACGCCCCCGGTTACGTCAGCAAGTCATGCAGAACCGTCCCATGAACGTCCGTCAGGCGGAAGGGGCGGCCCTGAAACTTGTACGTGAGTCGCTCGTGATTGACGCCGAGTTGATGCAGCAGGGTAGCGTGGAGATCATGGACGCTGACCGGATTTTCGGTGATATTATAACCATAGTTGTCGGTGGCTCCGTAAGTGAGGCCGGGCTTGAAGCCGCCACCGGCGCCCCCCATGGTAAAGCAGCGCTGGTGATGATCGCGTCCGTAATTCTTCGGCGCGAGATCGCCCTGGCAATAGACCGTGCGGCCAAACTCGCCGCCCCAGACGACGAGGGTGTCGTCGAGCAGGCCGCTGCTTGAGATCCGTGATAAGGGCGGCGGTGGGCTGGTCGGTTTCCTTGCAGCGGGCGCGCAACTGGGCGGGCAGTCCGGCATGGGCGTCCCAGCCGCGATGAAACAACTGCACAAAACGCACGCCGCGTTCGCTCAGGCGGCGGGCGATGAGCGCGTTGTACGCGTAGGTGCCAGGCTTGCGCGCGTCCTCGCCATAAAGTTCGAACGTGCTCGCCGGCTCGTCCGAGACGTCGGTCAGCCCGGGCACGGAACTCTGCATGCGATACGCCATCTCGTACTGCGCGATGCGTGTCTCGATCTCGGGATCGCCGGTGACGTCGAGTCGCATCCGATTGAGCGTGCCGAGGTGGTCCAGCGTCTGGCGGCGCAGCCCGTCGCTGAATCCGTCGGGATTGGTGAGATAAAGCACGGGATCCTTGCCGGAGCGGAAGCGCACGCCCTGATGCACCGAAGGCAGGAAGCCCGGGCCCCAGAGACGATCGTACAACGGCTGATCGCCCTTGCCCGACAGCATCGCGACAAAGGCGGGGAGGTTCTCGTTTTCGCCGCTCAGGCCATAGCTCATCCAGGCCCCGATGCTGGGCCGCCCCGCGATTTGAAATCCGGTCTGCAGGAGCGTGATGGCCGGATCGTGGTTGATGGCCTCGGTGTGCATCGAACGGATGAAGCACAGTTCATCCGCCACGCCCGCGAGATGCGGCATCGGGTCGCTGATCCAGGCACCGCTCCGGCCATGTTGCTGGAACGTGAAGATCGAGCGCGCGACGGGGAAGGAACTTTGACCGGAGGTCATGCCGGTGAGGCGCTGACCATTGAACACCGATGCGGGTGTCTCCTGCCCGTGCACCTTGTCGAGGTGCGGCTTGTAATCAAACCTATCGTGCTGCGACGAGCCACCGGACTGGAACAGGCAGATGACGCGCCTGGCCTTGGCCTTGGGCTTGGTCGCGACGGGACCGGTCAGGGCGGAGGCCGCGCGGGCCAGCGCGGGGTCGAGCAACGAAGCAAGGGCGAAGCTGCCCATCGCGGCGGTGGCGCGACCGAGAAACTGACGCCGCGTGGGGCGGAAAGCGGCGTGATAGATTTCAGGATTCATGGGGATTACTCGCGGGTGGTGACCTCATCGAGATTGAGCAGGACGTTGGCCAGCGCCGTCGCGGCCGCCACTTCGACCGGCGGCAGGTCCTTCGCCGCGGGCGAATTGCCGACCTCGAGGGTCGCGGACGCGCCTTTCGGATTGGCGGCAAACTCGCGGCGATAATCCGCCAGCGCCGTGGCCAGCACCTGCAGCTCCCTCGCGGTGGGAGCGCGGTTGGTGACAACGCCGAAACCGAAGGTGATCCGGTCCGCATCCGTGGCCTCGCCCTCGGTGAGCATGCGCTCGGCCAGTTTGCGCGCCGATTCCACGAACGTCGTCTCGTTCAGCAACGTCAGAGCCTGGAGCGGAGTGTTGGTGTATTTCGGTTTGACCGAGCAATACTCGCGATCGCCGGTATCAAGCAGCGCCATGGACGGCGGCGCGAGCGTTCGCTTCCAATAGGTGTAGAGACTGCGCCGGTAAAGATCCCTGCCCTTCCCCACCGTGTAGCGCGCGTTGCTGGCTTCCTCCCACAGTCCGGCCGGCTGGTACGGAAAGACCGAGGGTCCGCCCGGTTTTTCGGTGAGAAGCCCCGAGACGAGGAGGGCCTGGTCGCGCAGCACGTTGCCCGCGAGCCGCACCCGGGGGGCGCGGGCGAGCCACCGATTCTCCGGATCCTTCCCGCGATGCTCCGCGGTGATGACGGAGCTCTGCCGATAGGTCGCGCTGAGGACCATTCGCCGCAGCAGTGCCTTGACGTCCCGGCCGCTGGCGATGAACTCCGCCGCCAGCCAGTCGGGCAACTCCGGATGGCTGGGCAGCGCCCCCTGCGCGCCGAAGTCTTCCGGCGTATCCACAAACCCGCGACCGAACAGAAGCTGCCAGTGCCGGTTAACGGCCACGCGGGCGGTGAGCGGTTGCTGCGGGCTGACCAGCCAGCGCGCGAAGGCGAGGCGGTCGTTTTTTCCGTCGGCCGGCTCAAAGCGGACTTCGCTCGGATTTACGCGGTTATAGTAAACCGTGGTAGGCCCGGCCCGATAGCTCTTCGCGTCGGCGAGCTTCGCCCATGACTTTGATTGAGTGGTGAGCAGGGGCACTCCCTTTTTCGCCTCGTCCGGGTGATAAGAGTAGTCGGTTTCGGTAACGGCAGGTGGCCCGTTGATGGATGCCACCGTCGCGCGTTCTTCGGGCCATGTGCAGGGGAACGCGGGCACCGCTCCAAAACCACGTCGTCAACACCGCGGAAATGACGAGCAGCAGTCCGAGTTTTTTCCTGGCGACAAGCTGGCTCCTCAAAATCAGCCAACCAGCAATGCCCGCGACGGCAACGACAACGAAAAGTAAGACGAGTGCAGCGAACGCGCCCGCAAAGTTGGACACGCCGCCAATCAGGAACGCCAGAGCGGCCACGCCTAAGACGCCCAGTTTGATCTCCGCCTCCATGCGTGCGGCTGCTCGACGTTCAGAGCGTGATGCCATGGACACCGTGATTAAACGACTGACTAGATGCCGACAATTCGCGCGGTCATCGGGTCATAGCGGAAATTGTCGATTGTGCTTTCCATGAGCTTTTGAATCGTTTCCTCAATCACGGCCAACGGAACGAGAAACCACTCTCTAGCCTCTACCGGGGTTCCGAAGCGATCGTTCAGTTCCACATCCACTCGAGCGCTGCCGAAGAATCTGTACAGCAATGTTTCGAGCCGTTTACGGTTGATATTTGCAAGTTTGAAGGTCGCCACGATTTCAATTTCAGCTAGCAGGCAGGTCGGATCCTTTTTCGCGTTTGCGATTCGGCTTTTTACGTCTCCACCGGTCACGCCGATTTTGTGAATCACTAACCGGTTCTGCGCTATAAAAGCATCATCCGATTTGCTCCTCAGCACATAGATATAGCCGGTTGGCAGATCGTCCGCTTCCTCAGTCCCGGAAAAGAGTGGCCCAAAGCCAGGCTCGGTAATCCGACGGCTCGCCTTGTCTTTATTCAAAGCCCGTTGAAGCGAGCGAAGGAGCAAATCGCTTTCGGTGCCGTTGTCATAGACCACCCGCAGCCGACGGTCGGGACGACCATAATCGCTAACGAATGGGTCACCCATATCCGCCACAATTACCTTTTTGCCATCGAGGATGAACAGGTCGCCTTTCTTCGTCTCAGCGTTGTCCTTGTAAGGAAGAGTGTGGCGCATCCCTGAAGCCAGCTCGCGCTGAATCTTTTCAAAGAGCGGCTGGAACGCAGCGAAGTCCTTGCAGGGATTCCTTTGTGCGATTTCTTCTGCCGCCTTGATTTCTTCGCGCGGGCGCACGTGGACGAGCTTGGTAACGTCGTCCACGGGGTCTGCCGCCACCCCCAACGCCGCCAGCAACTCGTAATCGGCCGGAGCTTCTTCGATGCGACTCTCGCGGGGCTCATTATCTGGCCCCAGCAGCCCCTTGGAGTCCAATCCCGCCAGCACCCCGCGACACTCCGCGGACTCCCGGATGCGATCCAAGCGCACCGCGTAAAGGCGTTCGAAAATGTCGCGACTCTCGCCCTGCTCCGGCTGCCGCCCATGCTCTTCCACGAACCGCTCGATCTCCTCAAAGCCCGCGATGATACGCTGCTCCTTGGCGGTGCGACCGCCGGTGGCAGCGGCCTCGGCCTCAGGCGAACGTGCTCACCGTCGGCCAGATTCTCCGCCTCGAAGCTCTTCCCATCTGTCGCGAGGATGAATTTGGCCTTTTGGCGGGTCGTGGCCGGGCTCTGCCGCAGGGCGGCGAGCGCGGTGGTCACCTCGCCCCCGGCGCAGACCTTGAGATGGATATTATTACGTTGGAGCAAGCCGCCCGGGACATCGGACCGGTTGGAGTCGCCGCTCCGTAGCCGCCTGAGCGTGGTCTCCTTGTTGCCGAAGGCCTCCAAGAAGCCGGAGGGAAACTCGGCGGGCGAAAATGCGGCCTCCGCGAGGCGGAATACGGCCTCTTCGATCTCAACTGCGTTCATGGGAGAATTGGCGAGATAGACGTTTATCAATAAACGCCTGAAGCTTTCGCAATTTTTCGTGTCCGAGCTCGGAGAAGAGTGAGCG
>CAYVDZ010000325.1:0-6194 GCA_964450575.1 uncultured Opitutus sp. | reverse complement strand
CTCTCAACCCGCGCTCAGTTTCCGCCTCCTCCATGATTCCTCAACTTCCGGTCCAAACTGCCATTACCGCCAATCTCGTTGTCATCCGCCAGGGAATCGGCCTGCTCGGCGACCTCGGCGCCGAGCGTTTCACGCCGTGCATTCCGCGTTGCTACAACGCCTCGGCGGGCGGGCACACCCGCCACATCATCGAGCACTACCAGAGTTTTCTTCGCGGCTTGGAGGCTGGCGAGATCGACTACGAAAACCGCCCGCGCGACGCCCTCGTCGAGAGCGACGCGGCCTACGCGAGCGGCCTGTTGGAGGGCATCTGCATTCAACTGGCCGAGCTCGACGGCAAACTCTCGAATCGCGGTCTGCTCCTCTGCGCGGAAACGACGCCGGGGATCGCGGGTCGAACCGGACGAGTCAATGCGACTCGGCGAACGATTCGCCGATCATCGTCAGCAAGATGACGCGGACGGAGCCTACTCCGTGCTGATGTGCCGTCCGGATGCGGCCACGCGCAGCATCACGCCCGTCGCCGTACGACCCGGCGGGGCAACGACGCACTACGAGGCGGTCCGCTGGTCATCGCCGTCGCAACCGACCTTACTCGCGCCGGTGGTGCGGACCTTGGCGCGCCGTCCGCGCACGACCCGGGCGTGTTTTATCAGCCTATTTAGGCGACTTAGACGCGCTGGTTTGGATCGAAGTCTCTCCCGACTCCTCGAGTAGCTTGGCAAGTTGCGCTCGCACAATTGGCGACGTTTGTGGATTTGAAATAAACTCACGCAGTAACTGGGCTCCCTCCTCCTTGCGTGAAGTGGATTTGACCAGGACCATTCCAAGCAGCATCCGCGACTCGGTTCCGCCGGTCTGATCTTTGCTGTTCGCTTCAAGTAGCGGCACAGCTTCGGCACTTCGTTGCGCAGAAATCAGGATTCGGGCGCGGACAAGGTCCGCCTTTTTGCTTTCTTCAGGACGATATCGTCCAAACTCCGCAAAATCATCCAGGGCGCCTTGGACGTTGCCCATCTGGTGGCGCAATCGACCTCGCCTCCAATATACGTCGGCGCTTGTGGGGAATAGTCGCAGTGCCTCGGTGAAATGTAACTCAGCCGCAGGAAACTGTTCGAGGCCCTCATCGACCATGCCCAATAAGTAGCATCCGTAAGCGTAGGGCCGATGGGTGTTGCGGCGACTCAGATGCTCCGCTGCCTGCTCAAGGTGCTCTCGATACTCGGGGGAGGCTTTACCTCGACTTTCCAAAGCGAGCGCAAACTCGAAGTGGCCCAAGCCAATCAGGTAGTCCCAGTCGATCCGACCGGGTCGAACCTCCATGCCCCGGGTGGCCGACTCGATCATTGCCGTCCAATTTTTTGACGCTTGGGATTGCAGCGACTCAATCCGCAGTTCTTCGCCCCGGAACTCTCGTCGATGGAAGTCAAGAAGTGCTACCATGGAGCCTGCCAGCACAACCGCCGCACCCCAAGTGAACCGCCGGGACGGACCAAAGGTGGTCCAGTGATGGAGGACGGCCTTTTGATCGAGCCAATGACGCTCAAGCATCGCGAGATGAACCGCCAAAAGAATCGGCGGCATGGCGTTATAAATGGGAAAATCCGGGACCATATTCACGGCAAGACCGAAGACCCCGGCAAAATTGAATGCCGCAAAGTATGCTCCGTCGGGCGATAAGGCCGGAATGGTCACCGCCTGCCGCTGGCGTTGGTAAACAATGCAAAGCGCGACAGCGACGAAAACCGGAAAGCCTACTCCCAGTTCAGCCCAAAGTTGGAGCCAATCGTTGTGAACCAGTGCTTGGGTCCAGAAAAAATCATTGAATAGCGCGCGGTGGTTAAGCGGAGCAGTGTCGGGCAGACGGTTGACGAAATTTCCCAGCCCGACGCCAAACACGGGATTTTCAGCGATCAAGTGCAGGGTGTTTTCATAGAGCGCCAGCCGCTCGGAGCTGGATTGTTCCAGCGGGCTGGCTGTTGGGCTGTTGATCGAAGCTCGTCCGATTCCGGCTGGTTTGGCAATCTTTTGGTCCAGCCAATCCGGGCGGTTCATCGAACCAAGAGCCAAAGCTGCTCCGGTCGCCGCCGCCAACCAGGCGACATTTGAGCGCGAGAACAAGGAACTGAATGCGGGATTCGTCCGATTGCGCCAAAAGATGAACGCCAAGACCGATCCCTGCATCAACGTAGCCAGCCAGACCGATCGGGCACCGGCATGAATGAGGTATGCTCCCGAGACGCCGAGCGCCAGCGCCAGCAAGGATTTGAGCACTTTGCTTTCTGATCGGAGAAGCAGCGCAGGCAGTGCTGGTAAAGCAATTCCGACCACCTGAGCCGACCAGTTGCGATTGATGAAAAGAGAGCCAGGCGGTGCACTGGTTAAAAGCAAGTCCGGCGAAACAAAGACCTGGAACAATCCGACTGCAGCGACCCCGGATGCGACGATCGCAAGAGCACCGAAGAGCCAGAGACGATCACGCGATCCTTCCATGCCTAAGACCAAAACGTAGGCAAACGCGCCGCACAGCGACCAATGGAGCAAAATTTCGATCGAGGCAAAACGATCAGCGGCGACGTATATTGAGAAGACGCCGAGGGCTAAGAATCCGGCGGACAGACTCGCTGCAGGGCTCCACCAGAATGCCCCGCCGCTGGAAAGACGACGTAGGATCGACCACGCAACCAGCAGCAGAGCGCCAACCTGAAAAATTCCTCGGCGCGCATAGTCGGAGTCGCCGTGCCAGCGATAAATCAGAGCGAATGCACAAACAGCGAGCATGGCCGAAGCTGCTGGAACCAGGAATCCGTTACCCGGATTTGTTTTGGTTCCGGGTAGTGCTGGCATCCGTTAAAAAATTCTTCTGACGGCCCACCTCTGACAAGCAAATTGCCGTCATCTGAAGTCCCTCGATGGGTTAATTTCTCGCGGAGTTTCCGAGCCATCGTCGAATGAGGGAGCGCTAGGTCTGGCGCACGAGCGGATGCTCAACGGGACACTCAACGCGGGATGCTCAACGGGTCATGGCTTAACTATTTACAAGGTTTGGCGTGAGCCGGACGGACGTGCCTTACAAGCCACAGAAAGGAGTGACTGTGTTCCGCCCTGATTGCGCCCGATGGGGCGCGAGCTCGCGCCGACCGATAGACGACCGCGGAATCGGGATTGCGTTCACACGATCTTAACCGTCGGGAATCTTGCCTGCGCGGGTGGATTCGCGCGACAACTCGCTCGCTGCCGATGGCCAAACATAAGCATAGCCGTGCCGTGCGACCGGATCGATCCACCGATTCCGGATGGGCGGCGCTCAGCCGGGCGATCGCGGTCCGCCGCGCCGCGATGCGCTTTGGCATGTTTTTCGGTGCGGCGCTGCTGCTCTACCTCGTACTGACCGCCTCCATTGAATTTCGAAATCCCGCCGAGGCGGACACGCGACCGGTGGTGGCTCGGCTCGTGGCGTTGAACCACGCGGCACACCACCATGTGCTCGAGCCTTACCAGACTTATCTCGCGCAGGCGACCGGCGGTCTGTTGCGCGCCCTCGCATATGAAGTGACGACGAACGGGCGCACGCTCCGCTCCGATGCCTTTGTCGTATCGGTCGCGAGTGGCTGCGATGCAATCGAGCTGACGCTGCTGCTCGCGACCGCGATCCTCGTATTTCCTGCGTCATGGCGCCACAAGCTCGTTGGTCTCGGAGCCGGTGCGCTCGCCATCGCTGCGCTCAATTTCGTCCGCATTGTGAGCCTGTGGTTGATTGGCGTGCACTGGCCATCGGGTTTTGACTTTGCGCATTTTGGCGCGTGGCCGTTTTTACTGACGCTCGGCACCCTTGCGATTTTCGTGAGCTGGCTCCGGCTGATCGCGCCCACCGGTGATTCCGCCGGGCCTGGTCCCGTAAAGACTGTGATGACAGGAACCGCATGAGCCGTCCGACGACGACGGGATTATCGGCGGCAAGCGGATCCGCCGACGCCGTGCTGGCAGACCGGTTGCCCCTGTCCTCCGCGGTGCTGCATGAGGCGTGGCGGTTCCTGCGCCGCCTGGCCATTTGGTACGTTCTGGCCATGGCGCTGTGGTTTCCAATTGGCGGGGCTTATCGCCACGGACTCGTAGCATTGGGCAATGCGCTTTTCTCGTTCGCGCCGGCGGCGTGCGAGATCTCGTTCCGCCCCATGCCGCGCGCAGCGGAGCTCGGTTTGAATCCGCGCGTGGACCTCGCCGTGCTCGTGCACCAGCGCGAATGGCTCGACGCGCAACGTCGCCCGCAGTCGGTCGTGGCCAAGCCCATCGTCACTTTTTGGCAGCCCTACGCGGCGACCGCATTCCTGCTCGCGCTCTTCGGCGCGACCCGCCTCTCGTGGCGCGTGCGACTTGGGCGTGCGGCGGTGGCGTTGGTGGTACTCCACGCCCTCATGAGTGCGTGCGTGGCGATCGATGTCGTCTACGCCCTCGCGGGACAGGGCGCCCTCGCGGGGATCTCGCGCGGAGGGATCGAACTGGTTGCGGTGTTGCATGCGACGATCACGGACTGGCCGGCCGGCGTGCTGATCGTGCCGCTAATGTTGTGGATCTTCGCGAACTGGCCCCGGCGGTTCGCGATTAAACCGAGCTCGCTGCGTATCCCGCCGGCGTAATGTCACGCAACTTTCACGCGGTCGTCGTCAAACCGTCGACGGGGCCAGACAGAATCCGCGTTGGATGCTGACGGTTCACTCGATTCGGTGTGACGTGCGAGGAGCGATTGCCGCGATGGCTCGATCCGGTCGCGCGCTCGTTCGGCGTCTGGTTCTCACCGCCGTGGCGGTGGGCGGGGCGGGCGCACCGGCTCCGCTGCACGCGGTCATATTCTATTCCACAGCCGACACGTCGCTCAACACGACCGCCCCCTCCGGAGCGCTGGCGAACAGCGGTTGGCAGTGGCAGGGCGACTGGGGGAGCTTTTCAGGCACCATGATCGGCCCGCATCATTTCATTACAGTCGGACACGCGGGTGGCATCGTCGGGCAGGCGTTTTCGTTCGGCGGCCTGTCGTATACGACGACCCGCGTGTTCGACGATCCAGAGACGGACTTGAGCATCTGGGAAGTGCGCGAAGCCTTTCCCACGTCGGCGGCGCTCTATCGCCTGGTCAACGAAAACGGCAGGTCGTTCGTGGCCTTCGGCCGCGGGTACACGCGCGGCACCGAAGTGCGCGACCCGGGCACGAACACTTTGCGCGGATGGCTGTATGGCGGCTCGCCCGGTACGCGCCGCTGGGGACAAAACACCGTTGCGACCGCGGTCAACCTGGGCCCCGGCTTGGGCGAGATGCTCTATTCAACCTTCGACGCCTCCGGCGGAACGAACGAATGCCACCTCGCGACCTACGATTCGGGTGGCGCGATCTTCATCAAGGATGGAAGCATATGGAAACTGGCAGGCATCGCCTACGCCGTGAGTGCGTACTTCAGCACCACGGGCACCGACAGCGGTTTTCTCGCGGCGGTTTTTGACCTGCGAGGCTTGTACTACGGAAGCACCGGGAGCTGGACCTATTTCGACCCGAACCCGGCGGTGAATCCTGCTCCGATCCCGTCCGGGTTTTACTGCATCCGGATCTCCAGCCGCACCGCCTGGATCGACGGCGTGCTCGCCACTCCGCTGACCGCCATGGTCACACTCAGCAATCTCGAGCAAACCTACGACGGAAGTCCCCGGGCGGTCACGGTCACAACGCTGCCCGCCGGGCTCGCGGTCAGTGTCACCTACAATGGATCCAGCGTACCTCCCAACGCGGCCGGCAGGTACGCGGTCGTTGCGACCGTCACGGAAGCGGGCTACGTCGGCAGTGCCAGCGGCACGCTCAACATCACGGCTGCGACCAGTGGTGTTGCGGTGCCAGGCATGAACTCCTGGGCACTCTTCGCGAGCGCCGCGGGCTTGGTTTGCGCCGCTGTGGTGGCGTTGCAGGGTCGTCGCGCCGCGGGGGCTACTTAAGGGTGTAATTTGAAAGTGAAGTCAGAGGAGAGAAGGCCGGCGTGGTGGCACAGGCATTCCTGTCTGTGTGGCTTGAGCGCCGGGCCAGAGTCCAAGCCACAGACAGGAATGTCTGTGTCACGCCCTGATTGCACCCGATGTTATAGCGTCGAAAGCGTTAAATCGCCCGTATAATGTAGACGATTGTCATCACGAGGTGCGCGAAGCGCGCCGTG
>CAYVDZ010000324.1:0-6216 GCA_964450575.1 uncultured Opitutus sp. | reverse complement strand
GTTTTCGCCGACCCAGTTCGGGCTGGCGGGGGTTGGCGACATCGCAGAGCGCGATGATTTCGGCGCCGGCCGCGGCGGTGGCCATCGTATCCGAATAGCCCTTACCGCCGACGCCGATGCAGCCGACCTGGATGCGGCTGTTGGCGCCGCGCGCCGAGGCGGGCAAAATGGAAAAACCGAGCGTGGCGACTGCGGACGCCCGGATAAAGTCGCGCCGATTCAAAGAGGAGTGTTTCATGGGGTAGGGTGATTTGATCGCATGTGAGGGTGGTGTCACCCGTTTTTTTAGGAGCGTCGGACCGGATGGGGCGTCAACGTTTTGCTTCCGGCTGTTCTCACGACTTTTCCTCCGTGAACTATCGGCCGCTGTCCGGACTTTCCGAGGATTCGATCCCGTGGTGATCGCGGGGCGCTGCCGGATCCGGCGACGGAACCGACGCTCGCGGAGATCCAGAAAAGCAAACGAGCCGACTACCAGCGGTCTTGGAAAGCCCGTTTGCAGAATCCCGAGCCGACGGATGCGGAACGCTTCGCGTGGTGGCAAAAGAGTTACGGCCTGCGCGAGCTTAGGCTGCGGTCGTTGGGGTGAACTGTGGCTTGGACTTCGCGTTTTTGAAGGTGATGGAGTTGCGACGTTTTTCCGGTTTCTCGTTCGGCTGGTGTTATCCAGAGTGAGCTATGTCATCGCATTCCGAGCTACTGCGCCTTTACGCCCACGAACGGTCTGAACGTGCATTCACCGAACTCGTGCGGACGCATATCGATCTCGTTTACTCGGCGGCTTTCCGTCGGGTGGGCGGCGATCCGCACGCCGCGGCGGAGGTGACTCAGGAGGTGTTCACGTCTATGGCCCGCCACGCCGCCGAACTCGCCTGTCATCCCGTGCTTGGTGCATGGCTCCATACTTGCACGCGTAACGCGGTGCTCAACCTCCGTCGGCGTGACCGCCGAAGGGAGCTGCAGAAACAACAGGTGCAAGCCATGCAAGTTCAACCCGGTTCAGATACGTGCTCCGTCGCCTGGGAAGAGATCCGCGGCGAGCTCGACGAGGCGCTGGACGCGTTGGGCGAGAACGACCGCCGAGCGATCATCCTGCGGTTTTTTGAGGGGCAGACTTATCCTGTAATGGGAGGAAAACTCGGCTTGCGTGAGGCGACCGTTCGGCGACGGGTCGATCGGGCTTTGGAAAAGCTTCGGGTTCGCCTGCAACAGAACGGGATCGCGTCCACCGCGGCTTTTCTAAGCGGTGCCTTGAGCACGCACTCCGTCGTGGGTGCGCCAGCGGGGTTGGCGGGAGTCGTGGCGGCGACCATTGCCGCGACACCGCTTGGGGTGACCCCTCCTTTGATCGGTCTGCTTCATTTTATGAGCGTAACAAAACTATCCGCAACCGTGGCCGGACTGGCCATCGTCGTTGGAGGTATCGCGTTGCTGTGGCCGCGAGCCTCCGAGCCAGAGGTGGTCGCAATCCCCGCGGCGATGGCGCAGCCGCCCGAGACACTCCTGGAGCGGGAGACGGCTTTCCGAGGAAAGCTGGCCGATGTGGTGAAAGATCATCACGACAACCGGGGCGGCATCTCGTCAGCAACAGCTGAAGCCGAGGCGAAGATTGCGGCGCTACGGGACGTATTGGCGCGGCTGCCGGAGCAAAACATTCCTGAATTGAAGCTCGCCACGAATGCCGACTGGCACGCGGCAGTGGAGGGCGCGTTGGAAACGGCGGACGATTACCGGCGGGCTCTGGGAAAACTTCGCGCCCTGGCTGAAAGCCAGTTGGCGAAAAGGGTGCAGTCGGCCTTGCGCGATTACCTGAAGGCAAACGGGGGGGTATTTCCGACCAACACTCAGGAACTGGAATTGTTCGTTGGCGGTGAAGTTGATCGCGAAATGCTTGGACGCTATACAATCGTCTCCGCGAGTGAAGTTAAGAACGTGCGGATGGGCGGTGAATGGGCGATTACGCAACGGGAGCTCATCGATTCTGACTACGACTCGCATTCGGTTATTGGCCCCAATGGCTTCGGCGCGACGACTTACACGGTCGCCAAGCAGCGCGAGGCCGCCATAATAATGCCGGCGATAAGAGCCTACATGGCGGCCCACGGGGACCGCCCGGCGGATATTATACAAGCGTTGCCGTACGCGGCTACGCCTGAGGAAAAGGCCATTATTGAAAAATGGTCGAGGCGCCCGAAAGTGGAACCTTGAGGAGACTTGGAAACCGGAGGGTGGCTCGCGAATCTCGTGAGAAGTAGAATATATTAACCCATCCGGATTACGGAGGCGGCTGGGCGATAAAGGGATTTAATGTATTGGCCCCTGAACGGAGAAAATCATCGGTGTTCCGCGTTACAACGGTGAGTTTGTGCTCAATACACGTTGCAGCAATGAGCCCATCCGAGACCGGCAGGGGTTGATTGGGTGAGAGGCGGCCCCAGCGATCGGCAACAGCGACGGAAATCGGTAGGATGCGGTCTGAGTAGTGCCCCTCCAACCCGGCAAGCCACTTGCCGATAATGCTTGCCGAAGCGGGATCGCGCTTGCGCAGGAGTTCAACTCCACGTCGAATTTCCCCAAGTGAAAGGACGCTGATGAATAGCTCGTTGGGCTCTACACTCCTCAGCCACGCGCTCACGTTAGGATCGCAACGGGCTTGTTTTCGCAGCTCCGACAGTACGTTGGTGTCGAGCAGGTAACCCATTAGAGCACGGCGTCGCGCGGTAGATCATTCGAGCGCTTTAAAGGTAAATCGACGTCAGGCATCGTTTGGAGGTATTCGGCAAAATTGCGACGAGCGGGCAAGGAGGTGCCGAGAAGCGCTTCTCGGAGGACTCGGCGGTGGGCTTCCTCCACCGAGATGCCCTCGTTAGCAGCACGGCTCCGCAATCGGCGTACGACGGAGCTCTCTAGTTTTCTGACAATCAGCTGAGGCATGGCGCACATTGCTATCATTGATATCACATGTCAAGTTACGGTCGGGATGAGATTCACGGGGAGCTGAAACCGTTTCATTCCCGCCTCATTCGCGGGTCAAGGTTTTGGACCTCGTCCGGGTCACCTCTGCTGGAGAACGCGATGTTCAGTTCCGCTGGGTTTTCCATTGAATGTCTCCTCCTCTGTTTCCAAGAGTCTCATCACGCTTCTATGAAATCCCTAATTCAAGGCGTGGGCATCTTCGTCGCGCTGCTCCTGGCTGCTTCGGTGATGGCGGCGCCGGCACGTCCGCCGAATCTGGTTTTCATTCTCACGGATAACCAGGGTGCGTGGTCTCTTGGCTGCTACGGCAATCCCGATATTCGCACGCCGCAGATCGATCGGCTGGCGTCCGAGGGGGTTCGCTTCACGCGGGCGCTGAGTAGCAATCCCGTTTGCTCGCCGACGCGCGCGACCTTTTTGACCGGGCTGATGCCGTCGCAACATGGGGTGCATTCGTTTCTCGATCCGAAGTTCATGATGGGACCGGAGGCCTATAATACGCTCGATGAGTTCACCTCCTTGGGCGAAGTTCTGCGCGATGCCGGTTACACCGCCGGGCTGAGTGGCAAATGGCACTTGGGCGACAACCTCCGGCCTTCAGAGGGATTCTCTTTTTGGGTCACGAAGCCGGATGGCTCCACGGCTGAGTTCTATGATCAGACTGTGATCGAGGACGGCAAAGTGCGCAAAGAGGCCGGTTACACCACCGAGCTGTGGACGCGCAAGGGTATCCAGTTTATGGAGGCGAACCGCGATCGCCCTTTTTTCCTTTTTCTCTCCTATAATGGTCCGTATTCGCTCGGCCGGCTCATGCAGAACCCGGCCCGCAACCGACATGCGGAGTATTATAAAGGAAAGCCCTTCACCAGTTTTCCGCGGGATGCGATGCATCCCTGGCAACATGCGAACAAGCAGTTCCATAACAGCCAGGTGGCGATGGAGCGCGTCGCCGCGGAGACGAGTGGCGTCGATGATGGGGTCGGTGACGTCATGGCGGCGTTGAAGCGACTTGGGCTCGATGACAACACGCTGGTAGTCTATACCGCCGACCAAGGCTGGATGGGCGGACAGAACGGCATGTGGGGCATGGGCGACCATTTTCGGCCGACCGGCGCACATGATCTGATGATGCAGATTCCGTTGATTTTTCGGCATCCGGGAAGAATTCCGGCGGGTCAGACCCATGACGCCCTCGTGAGTAACTACGACTTTATGCCGACCGTGCTGAGCCATCTCGGATTGGGTGACAAAATGCCGACGACTCCGAAATCGCCCGGGCGGGATTTTTCCGGGGCCTGGCGCGATCCGGCGTTTTCCTGGAGGAATGAGATGTTCTATGAAATGGAAACCACGCGCGCCATCCACGTCGGCGACTGGAAGTATGTCGCCCGTTTTCCCAATGGGCCGGGGGAGCTCTACGACCTGAAGGCGGATCCGCGGGAGCGGTTCAATCTCTGCGGTCAGCGCGGAACCGAGACCCGCCAGGCGGAACTCGCCCAGCGCCTGGATCGCTTTTTTGCCGAGTATGCGGATTCCCAATACGACATCTGGAAAGGCGGCCGTTCCAAGGCCAAGCGCCATGTGCCATGAACGTACAGCGCAGCGGTCGTCTCTTCCGGTTTGCTGCCGACGGCTCATTGTGAGCACTTAATTCCCGTCCCGCTTTTCTTTATGCGTTCCGACCTTCCTGTAGCGGCCCACTCACCGACAGACGCCCTTCCTGCGTCCGCTCCGCTTGATCGGCGGGCGTTTCTCAAGAGTGGGACGGCCATTGTTCTCGGGGCCGCGTTGCCGGCATCGAGGCTGCCCGCGGCCTCCCCGACCTTGGCAGCTCCCGAGGCGGCCGATCCGTCGTTGATTCAACGCGAAAACGCGTTGCCGGGCTCCCCCGACTGGCAATTGACGCGCGTGCGGCTGGACAAAGCCGGAGGCTTTCGTTCGCCGATGATCGAGGGCTATTGCTCGAAGCAATCCGTGCTCGCGGGCGAAGCGCTGGACATCATGGTGAGTGTTCGCCCCGCAGCGCGGTTTACCATCGAGATTTTTCGGACTGGTTATTACGGCGGCCGTGGCGCGCGCTTGATGACCACGCTCGGGCCCTTTTCCGGCGTGTCGCAGCCGGAGCCGCCCGTGGAGGAGAAACGCCTGCGGGCATGCACGTGGACTCTGAGTACCACGGTGCACATTCCGGCGGATTGGCGCAGCGGGGTGTACCTGGGCCGGCTCACGACACTCCCCGAGGAAGGCCAACCCTACTGGCAAAGTTATGTCGTCTTCATCGTACGCGACACGCGCAGGGCCGACGTCCTTCTCCAGTGCAGCGACAACACCTGGCAGGCTTATAATCGATGGCCGAATGACTACTCGATGTACACGGATCCGCGAGGCGCCCAGGCCCGGAATGTGGCGGTGAGTTTTGACCGGCCGTATGGGAAGATCGCGCAGATCTACGAGAACCCGCAGTCGATCGGGAGCGGGGAGTGGCTGTGCTTCGAGTTTCCGCTCGCGTATTGGCTCGAGCAGCACGGCTACGACGTCACGTACTGTTCCAACAGCGACTGTCTCGAGTCGGCGCAGATTACACGGTGCAAAACGTTTCTCAGTGTCGGCCACGATGAGTACTGGGACGTGCGGCAATACGAGGCGGTGAAGCAATCAATCGACGCCGGCGTCAACGTGCTCTGGCTGTGTGGGAACTCGGTCTTTGGCGTGAGTCCCTTCACGCCGTCGGCCAGCGGGCAGCCAAACCGTATCATCAATCGCGAGGGACACTTCGCGGGATTGACGGATGAGGAAGTGGCCAAGGTCGAGCGGGTCTTCACGAAGGACTACCAGCGCGCCGGTCCGGACGAGAGCCTCATCATTGGGGCGCGGAGCATCATTCCGTTTAATGGCGGCGGTGACTGGATCTGTACGAAGCCCGATCACTGGATCTTCGCCGGCACGGGGATGAAAAAAGGCGACAGCATCCCGGGCTTGGTCGGTTGGGAACATCACGGTGCGCCCGCGAAAATTCCTGGGCTCGAGGTCGTCGCGGAAGGAACGGTGTGGGCGGGGGGAGTGAATCCGGCGCAATGGACGGCGACAATTTTTCCCGGACCGAAGGGCAACTTTGTGTTTAATGCGGCGACGATCTGGTGGGTGCAGGGATTGTCGTCGCCGCCCGGGCACATGTTGCCGTGGTCGCATTGGAGCCGCCCGCACGGTCCGGATCCGCGCGAGCAGAAAATTACAGGGAAC
>CAYVDZ010000323.1:0-6221 GCA_964450575.1 uncultured Opitutus sp. | reverse complement strand
AGCCATACGAGCGGTTGGCGGACGGGTACCGGTTAAGCGTTTCCGGCCCGTTGTCGCTGCTGAAGACCACGATCGTGTTTTCGGTCACGTTCAAGCGATCCAGCGCGGCGAGGAGCTCTCCCACCGCCCGATCCATGTTCTCGACGTTGGCAAAATACTGCGCTTGATCCTCGTTCTGCGAGCGGGGGCGATATTTTGCCACGAGGTCAGGCGGCGACGCCACGGGCTCGTGGGGCTCGTGAAAGGCAAGATAGACGAAGAAGGGTTGGCCAGGGCGGGCGGCGTGATGCCGATCGAGCCAATTGATGGCCTCCCGGGCCGCGAGCTGGCAGCTATAGCCTTCAAGCCGGCCGACCGGCTGGCCGTTGCGAATGTAATTGTGCGGGTTCTCGTGCGAGGGCGCCGCATTGTTTTGCGTCGCAAACCAATGATCGAAACCCGCGTCATTCGGTTGCGGCTGAGCCGGATCGTTGAAGCGCGCGTTGCCATGCCATTTCCCGGCCATGGCCGTCGCGTACCCGGCTTGTTTCAACAGGCCGGGCAACGTGACCTCTTCCCGGCGCAGATGCACCAGATGCCGGGAGTCTTTGGCCGACGCGGCATTCCTCGCCTCAGGAATCCAATCGAAGACGCCGGCACGGTTGGGACTGCGCCCCGTCAGCAGGCCAACCCGGGACGGCGAACAGACCGGAGCCGCGGAATACGCGCTCGTGAACCGAATTCCGGATGCCGCGAGGCGATCGAGCACTGGAGTCTCGATGATCGGGTGACCGTAGGCACCGAGGTCGCCGTATCCAAGATCATCGCACAAGATGACGACGAAGTTGGGTCGTGGGGTTGCTGGGGCGGCGTCGATCTGAATCAAGTTGCTGGATACTATACAGACCAGCAGGACGCAGGCGCGGCTGAAGAAACAAGCATTCATGGGATCAGGGGCGGGGGAAGGGGACCACCGACAAGCGGCGGAAGGAATCAACCCTGCATTTCAAAGGCGCGCTGACGCCAAAGGTCGAGATCGATTCAACGGAGAACGCTCGAGCCACGTGTGCTCCCGCCGCTGGAACGCGACGGTCGGGAACACTGGATCTTCATTGCGCCGCCGTGATGAGACCCGGCCAGATCAATCCGGACCAGATCAGATCAGCATCGAGGCCACGCACGCCGTCATAAAGCAGGCAAGGCTTCCACCGAGCAGGGCCTTCAATCCGAGCTGGGCCAGAGTGCCGCGCTGATTCGGGGCGAGGGCGCCGATCCCGCCGATCTGAATTCCGATCGATGCAATATTGGAAAATCCGCACAACGCGTACGTCAGGATAATCTGCGCCCGCACATCAGTCAGCGTCCCGGCCGTTTTCATCTGGGCGAGCGTGCCGTAGGCGTAGAATTCGTTGAGGACCGTTTTTTCGCCGATGATCTGACCGGCGATCAAGAGTTGGCTATCAATGCCCATCAGCCAGGCCAGAGGCGCGAAAAGCAGGCCGAAGATATATTGCAGGGACAATTCCGCGTAACGACCCGAGGTCGACTCTTGAATCCAACCGTTGAGTCCGGTCCATCCCCCCAAGCCTGCAGAGAGGATCCAGTTGAAAAACGCGACCAAGGCGGTGAACACGAGGAGCATTGCGCCGACATTGATGGCGAGGCGCAGGCCGTCGGTCGTGCCATTGGCAATGGCTTCGAGCGCATTGGAGCCGATCTTCTCGCGCGGCACGGCGAGGTTGCTATCAACCGTCTCGGTTTGTGGTTCGAGAATCTTGGCGATGAGCAAGGCCGCCGGCGCCGACATCACCGACGCCGTCAAAAGGTGTTTCGCAAACGTGAGTCGCGCCACCGGGTCATCGCCTCCCAGCATGCCAATATAAGCAACCATCACGGCCCCCGCGATCGTGGCGAGACCGCCCACCATGACGGCGAGCAACTCGGAGCGCGTCAGACTGGCGAGGTACGGTTTGATCAGGAGCGGCGACTCCGTCTGACCGAGAAAGATATTGGCCGAGGCGCTGAGACTTTCCGCACCCGACAATTGCATGGTCCGGCTCATCACCCACGCAAACGCGTAAACGACGCGTTGGAGAATTCCGAGATAGAAGAGCAGGGAGGTGAGCGCCGAAAAAAAGATAATCGTCGGGAGTACCTTGAACGCGAAAACATAGCCCCACGATTGCGATGCATCGAGAAGGTTGCCGAAGAGGAATCGCGCGCCTGCTTCGTTGAAGTCGAGGATTCGGATGAAGAACGTGCCCACCGCATCCACGCCCACCCGGACAGCGTCCACCTGCAGCACCAAAAATCCGAAGAGGATTTGCAACGCGAGGCCGGTGGCGACAAGCCGCCACGGAATAGCGCGGCGGTTGGAGCTAAAACAGGTGGCGATGGCAATGAATGCTGCCAGGCCGAGCAAGCCTCGGCCAACGTGCGAAAGTGTATCCATTAGTGGTCAAATGCCGGAGACGCTGAGCTTGCGGAACCGAGGTCTGTCGGCGAGAACCAAGTTATACCATGACCGTGCACGAGCGTCTCGCCCGTTATCTCGCCCGCCCTTCCGATACGTCCCGCGCGTCGTTCGTGGCGCCCAATGCCACCGTGATCGGTGACGTCACGCTCGGAGCGCAGAGCAGCGTCTGGTATGGCTGCGTCCTTCGCGGGGACATCAACTCGATCGTGATCGGTGAGGGTTCCAATGTGCAGGACGGAACGGTCGTGCACCTGGCCGATGACTTCGGCGTGCGGGTCGGCAACTTCACCACGATCGGTCACGCCGCGATCATTCACGCCTGTGAGATTGGGAACGAATGCCTGGTCGGCATGGGGTGCACGGTGCTCGATGGCGCGAAGATCGGCGATCAGTGTATCATCGGAGCGAATGCACTCATCACCCGCGGGTTTGTCGCTCCTCCCGGATCGATGATTCTCGGCTCACCAGCGAAGATTGTCCGACCGCTCTCCGAAGCCGAGCGGACTGGCCTGCGCGGCTGGGCGGAAAAATATCTCGCCGTCGCCACGGCCCATGCCGAGCGCCATGGTCAGGTTGCGTCCGCTCGATCAAGCGTGAGAAACGTGTAACGCGCGTTGGCATCTGCGCCTTCCTTCCGGTCGACTTCATTCCATTTCAAGTGGCGCCATTCCGGGAAGAAGGTATCGCCCGGGATATTCGCATGAATGAGCGTGAGGTGCAGTCGCAGCGGTCGGCCGGATAGCGTGAGCGTTTCCTCATAAATCCGCTGACCACCGCAAATATAGATTTCACCCGGGAGGTTTTCCGCGACCTCCAGCGCCGCGGTCAACGATGACACGAGAATCGGAGCGCTGAGGCCGGGTGATGGCGAAGCCGGCGGAGTTTTGTCGTCGGAGCGATGCGCTCCGGCCTCGGCGGGAGCGGGGGCCCATGGTTTAAGATCTTCGAGCGCCCGGCTCGTAAGGACGACCGGCCGACGACCGTCCCGTTGCGCACGGGGCCACGTTTCGTAACAGATGCGTCCCAGCACGCAGATCTGTCCGGCGGTTTGCGCATGGAAAAAGTGCAGGTCCTCGGGGATGTGCCAGGGGAGCTTGCCGTCGCGACCGATAACGCGGTTTTCCGAACAGGCGACGATCACATGAAGGCGTTTGGGCATCGAAGAAAAGCAGGGAAGGGAAGGCAGGATGAAGAGGGCACTCGGACAATGTCCGGTCTTTGGCCCCGGAGCTTCGGGCGTTGCCAAGTGACGTCGAACTCGTGTCCTCAAGCCATGACTATCGGGGTCCCCAAGGAGATCAAGATCGGTGAAACCCGGGTGTCGATGACACCCAGCTTGTGCCGTCGGTGCGTGGCGTTGGGTGCGCGGGTGCTGGTGCAAAAATCAGCGGGACAGACCGCCGGTTTTACTGATGCCGAATATCGGGCGGCGGGCGCGACGATCGTCGGCGAAGGGGCAAAAGTGTGGCGCGCGGCGGACCTCATTTTAAAAGTGAAGGAGCCGCTGGACGCGGAGTACGAGCTGATGCGCGAAGGGCAGGCGATCTTCACGTATCTGCATCTGGCCGCCGGACCGGATCTCGCCCGCGCGCTCTTGAAGAAGCGGGTGCTCGGAATCGCGTATGAGACCGTGGAAGGCGTCGACGGAAGCTTTCCGCTGCTGAAGCCGATGTCGCAAATCGCCGGTCGTCTTTCGATTCAGATCGGCGCCTATTTTCTGCAATCGCAGCATGGTGGATCGGGTGTATTGCTGGGAGGGATACCGGGAACGATGCCCGGACATGTCGTGGTCGTGGGCGGAGGAAACTCGGGAGCGCACGCGGTGCAGATGGCGGTCGGGATGGGAGCGAGGGTAACGGTGCTGGATCTCGACACGCGTAAACTCGAGGCGCTCGATATGGAGTATCGCGGCCGGGTGGTGACGCTGATGTCGAATCCCGCCAATATTGAAGCCGAAGTGGCGGATGCCGATTTGCTCATTGGCGCGGTGCTGATTCCGGCGGCGAAAGCGCCGACCGTCGTGTCGAAGAAAACCGTCGCGACGATGCGACCCGGCAGCGTGATCGTCGACATCGCGATCGATCAGGGCGGATGCATCGAAAGCATCCGGCCGACTTCGCATGAGCAGGCGGTCTACACCGATCGCGGGGTGATTCACTACGCGGTGCCGAACATGCCTGCACTGGTTGGGCGCACGTCGACCTTGGGCCTGACGCAGGCGACCGAGCCCTACGTGGCGATGCTGGTCGAGAAAGGCATTGAGCGCGCCCTGCGCGAGCATCCTGGATTAGCGCGCGGGGTGAACACCCGCGAAGGCAGTATCACTTATCCGGCGGTTGCTAAAGCCTTGGGTTACGACTGACCGGTGGCGGCTCCGTCGAGTGATATAGACATTCCTGTCTGTCCTTTCCTCCGACCGGGCGGATCCATTCGATCGTTGCAGGAGGGGTAGGCCTGCGCGGGCTGAAGGCCGGGTGGGTAAGACGAAGGAACGGCCTTTGGGTCTTTTCCGCGCTCGCCTGGCGTTTTTGGGGCCGGTACATTCCGCGGCATGCGTCTCAAACTTCGCAGGTTCATCCCTATCTCCTTTGCCTTGGCGCTGGGATACGCGCAGGCGGCTCCGCTTGCAATGGGGCCCGGTCGCGTCGAGATGCCGAATGGCGCGGAGCGCATCACGCTCTTCACGTACAAGCCGCCCACTTACATCGACGGTCCGATTTTCATCGTGTTTCATGGGGTGCAGCGCAACGCGGAGGACTACCGGAACTTCGCGATCACGCTGTCCGAGCGCTTCGGCGCGATCGTGGTGGCGCCCCTTTTTGACACCGAGCGTTTTCCGAGTGCGCGCTATCAACGGGGCGGGCTCGTAAACGCCGAAGGTCAGGCGCAGCCACCGGAGACCTGGACCTACGCCATCGTCCCGAAGATCGTCGCGTACATCCGGCAAACCGAGGAGAAACCGGCGTTGCCTTATTATCTCATTGGCCACTCTGCTGGTGGTCAGTTCCTCGTGCGGCTGGCCGCCTTCCTTCCTGGCGAGGCGGTGCGGATCGTGGCGGCCAATCCTGGATCGCATTTGTTTCCCACCTTGGATCAGGATTTCGGATACGGCTTCGGCGGCCTGCCCGCGACCTTGACCAGCGATGACGTGCTCCGGCGTTATCTGGCTGCGCCCGTGACGTTCTATCTTGGAACGGACGACATTTATCCGCGGCCTAGTTTTGACGTGAGTCCGGCCGGGATGAAACAGGGGCAGCACCGGCTCGAACGCGGCCGGGCGTGTTTCGCCTTTGGCGAGAAGCTGGCGAAAGAGCGCGGTTGGGCCTTCAACTGGCGCAAGGTCGAAACTCCGGGGATCGGCCATCAGGCCGCGTTCATGTTCGCGGCACCCGAGGTGGGCGAGGCGTTGTTTGGAAAAAAGTAAAACGCACGGATCTGGCAGAGCGGGCGAAGCGCGGGCTCCGTCTGATCGGTCGCGGCTTCGGCCGCACCGTCGGAGGAATCGCTTTCCAGCCACGCGGTTTCCCTGCGATGGGCCCGGCAGTCGCGCGCCCGGGCGAGTGGAGCGAGTGAAGTCACCCCGCCGCGTTCAGCCAGCGGCGGAAGGCGTTGATTTCGGCGAGCGTGCCGGCAACGAGGACGTTGTCGCCGGCCAGCAGGCGCTCCTGTCCCGAGGGCGCGATGATTGTCTGGCCAGCCCGCTCGATGCCGACGACGCGAGTGCCGGTGAGTTGGGCGAGATTGAGTTCCGCCAGCGTGCTTCCGG
>CAYVDZ010000322.1:0-6223 GCA_964450575.1 uncultured Opitutus sp. | reverse complement strand
CGCGCACTCTTACTTGCTTCGCGTTCTCGGCCCCACCGTGATTCGCGAACGACTCGCCGGCCTCACTCCATGAGGAAAGTCACGTCGCTGGACCGCAGCGCGATCGGCCCCGGCTCGATGGCGTTCGTATGCTGGATCACAATCACGTTGGCCCCGGCCTTCACCGGAGCCGTAAACGTCGAGGCCACGGGCACCAGGGTGCCGTTTACCCAGACCCCTTGCACGTCACCGCTGAGCGTAAAGGTTGCATTGCCGCCCCGCGTCGACGTGAAGCGGGTCGCGGCGAAGAGCCCGCGATTGTTGCCGCGATTGGGATAGGCTTCTACGCTTGCTTCCTTGGGCAGCGTGCCATTCGCCAACGAGTAGGCCGGGGCCCAACTCGGCAGAGTGAAATCGCCCTGAATCACGCGCTCCACCCCGAGGTGCTGATTGGCACTCACCAACAGGTAAAGTTGCCACGCGCGCGCCACCCCACCCTTCGCCGCATCGAAGTCACCGGGTTTGCCAAGCAGCGACATGAACTTAATCAGATCCAAACGTTCCTCGGGGAGCAGCCCGTCGATCAATCCCGCGGGCATCAACGAACCCACACTCGTACGCCGCGCCACGTTCTGCGTTGGAATCGAAATATCCTGGTTCGTCACCGTGCGCAGGATAATCTCCGTCGCCGTTTCCCGCGCGATCATCCCGCTGTGCTCTTGTCCGTCTTTTGTACTGATCAGCGCAGAGTGGTAACCTTCTTTGATCTTTGCATTGGGATAAAGTAACGACTCCACCAGGTAATCCCCCGGTGCGCTCGCCCCGATGCTCGTGAGATCCGGTCCGAGCTTTCCGCCCGCGCCGCCGAGCGCATGACACGCGACGCACGCCAGTTCAGTCCGACGATAGATGTGTTCACCGCGAACAGGATCACCTTTGAGGGCCGCCTCCTGCGCGAGCTGCTGCAGCTCCGCGGAAGTGAGTTGACGCGAGGAGAGCGCCAGCCCCGCCTTCTCCAACAAAACCGGCACGAGCGCCTGATGCTGCGTGCCTTCGCGCGCCGGCCGCAAACCCGCCCGAGCCACCGCTTGCGGAATCTCGGTCTTGGGCAACTCAATCGCCAGTCGCGCACTCACACCGCGAATGCTCAACAACGCCCGCCACAGCGCCTGCGCCTCGGCTTCATTCGTCGTCGTCTTCAACACCGCAAGCACGTCCGGCATCGCCGTCGGCAGACTGAGTCCTGCCAGCGTAATCACCGCTTCCCGGCGAATCTCCGCGGAAGATGATGCCGCCAACGTTTTCAATTCCGCCACGACGCTCGCCCCGCCCATGTCACGCAAAGCCGCCAGCGCCGCGGTCCGTTCCGTCGCCGCCGTGCCCGTCGCACCCGCAATGCGCGCCAATTCCGGCGCAAAGGCTTCGAGTTTCCATGCGCCGGCAACCTGGATCGCCGCCGTCCGCAACGCGAGTTCACCGCCGCGCAGAAGCACGCCCAGATCGGAAAGATCACCCGTGGGCTTCTCACTCCGCAGGCGCGCGGCATCGCCGAGCGCCGTCACCGCACGCACCGCCGCCGCATTCGAAAAACCACCGGCGCGCACTTGATCCAATAGCTGCCGCAACTGTGGCGGACCACCCGCCGCCCCGATCAACTCGATCCACGGCCCGGAGCCATCACGCGGGATCCCTCGTGTCGTCAGCAACTGACCGAGCACCGCACTCGCCAGCGTGGGCTCCACGGCCTTCAACCCAAACTCGAGCTGCTTTTCGCGTCCATCGATCTTCCACGCGCCACTCTGAACGGCCGCCAACCAAGGCTCGGCCAGATCATTAATCGTCAGCCAGAGTGCATAGTCGAGATACGGATCCATCGGCCGATCCAGCACGGCGAGCGCAAGCTCCGCCGCCCGCGCCGAGGGCCGCTGGCCGAGCGCTCGCAAAGCCTCGAGTCGCACCCGTGGATGCGGGTCGGCAACGAGTTGCTCCAGGCGACCGATTTCCCCATCAGCCGGCAAGGCGCGGACGGCGGCCGCCCGCACCCGCGGGTCCTTCGCGCTCAGCATCGCTTGCAGGAGCGAGTCGTTGGTGTGGTTGAAAGCCTGATACATCCAGAGCGCCCGCAGACGCGCCTCCTCATTGGCGGCCGGGAGCCGCGCCGTCCACGGGGCGAGCTCCGGCAACACCTGACTGGCGCCGCGCTCGATTAGCAGGCGACGCGCCTGCTCCACCTCGTAGCCATTGACCGACAGCAACCGGTTCAGCAACGCGGCCGTGCTCAGCGTGGTGAGGTTCACCACCGCTTGCGCCGGACGGGCTTTCGCCGCCACGCGCCAGATGCGGCCGTGCGCCTTGTCGCGGCGTGTATCACGAAAATCAACTTCGCCGTGCTGGATAATCGGATTGCTCCAGTCCGCTATATAGATCGCTCCGTCCGGCCCCATCCGCACATCAATCGGGCGAAACGAATCCGCCGTTGTCCGCATCAGATCGGGCATTTCCCGTGTCACAAAGCCCGAACCCTGCTCGCCCATCTTGAAACGCACCACGCGATGCGCCCGAAAATCGAGCGTGATCACGTCGCCCTGCCAGTCGGCAGGAAACTGGGAACTGCGCACGATTTCGATGCCCGCAAACTTCGGATAGTTACCCGGACTGACACTGTCCATTACGCGTCGGGCCGGAGCGAGGGTTCGCAACGTCGCGCCCGGCACGCCCCAATTGATGCCTTGAAAACCCGCGCCGTCCGTCATGAACGATTGGCCGAAGTCATCAAACTGGTGTCCCCATCCATTGATTAATCCACGATACATCACTTCCATCCGCTGGTCCCGCGGGTCGAATCGAAACACTCCGCCGGCCTTGAGTCGGACCACCCCATGCGGCGTTTCCGTATCCGTGCGCGTATAGACCGCCTGATTCATATAGAGACGCCCGTCCGGACCCCAGCGCAAGGTGTGGAGATTGTGATGCGAGTCCTCCGTTCCGAATCCACTCAGCACGATCCGACGCTCGTCCGCTTTCCCATCACCGTTGGTGTCTTTAAAGTGCAACAGCGCGGTGCTCTGCGCCACATAGGCGCCGCCGTCGCCAATCTCAATACCCGTCGGGATCAACAAGCCATCGGCGAACACCGTCGCCTTGTCGGCCCGACCCGCGCCCGTCGTATCTTCGAGGATGATGATTTTATCCGTCGGCGCCTGGCCCGGTTCAATTTGTGGATACAGTTCGGAGCTCACGACCCACAAGCGACCGCGCGCGTCGAAGTTCATCTGAATTGGTTTATTGAGCAGCGGATTTTCCGCCCAGAGCGTGACCTCGATCCCGTCGGCAACCTGAAACTCCGGGTTCGGCTGCGGCGTAAACTTCAAAGCCAGATTGCCCACGCGCCGCGGAATCTCGGGCACGTTTACAGGCTGCAAGGCGCGGAGGGCGGCGATGCGTATTTCCTCGGCGACAATATACTCGTCGAATTGGAGAACTTCCGTCGCATTCTTTCCCTGCTCCCGCTTCCGGAAACCGAATATATAAGCCATGTTGGCCGGCCGGGAACGGTGGAAAAACCATTCGTTCTTGCGCACGATGGCCTGCCGCAGCGTCTCGCTCCGGGCACCCGTGCGCCACGCACCCGCGTTCCCGAACAACTGGTCTTCGATTACCTCCGCGATGCGGCGATAACCAGGCCCGCCGGGATGAATGCCGTTCTCGGTCAGCGGTGCGCGTGACGTTCCTCCCGCCCCGCTTTGCAAGCGATCGAAGAGAGAGACAAACGGCACGTTCCGCTCTGCCGCAATCTCGTCAATGGTCCGGACATACGCGGCGAGTTGGGTGTTGTGCGCGGCCGCATTTGGCCAGGGCGCGCCCAGGTTCTCATGGGGCAACGGTGACAACAGCACGAACCGCACGCCCGGAGCCGCCTTCGTGATCGTTTCGAGCAAGCGCCCGTACTCGGTACGAAAGCGCGCCAACCCGGCCGTACCGGCAAAGGAATTGGCCATCCCGTAGCCGACAAACACCACGGTCGGCTTCGCCTCCTCGATCTGTTTGACGAGCTGGGTCCAGCCCTCGTCCGCCGGCTCCCGGCCAGCTTGGAGCAGACTCAGACCGAAACGCGAATCACCCGCCGGAGTATCCGCGTTCCAGCCCAGATTGCGGAACGTGACGTCGCGATCGGCGAAGCGCGAAGCCAGCATCAACTCAACCCAGCCATGGTACTGTTCGCGCTCGATCAGGGTATCGCCGAGGAAAACCACTCGATCACCGGCGCGCAGCTCGAAGGGTGCAGCTGGCGCCGCCCGGATGACGGTTGAAAAACCGGTGATCAAGGCGAGAAATAGCGGGAGAAGGAAGACGCAGGAACGACGCGACATAGAATAGGGTGTGAAAGCGACCGGGAACGATCCGAAAGAGACCAACGTTGCCAGTTGCATGACCGTTGGAAAGCCCGGAGTGACACGGATCGCTCTTGAGGTAGCCCCGCAGATGCAGCCGCACCTCAGGTCCGTCGGCATTTTCGTGTTCCCAGCGAAAGCCTGCCACAACGTGGGAATGACCTCCACCGCGCCGCCCGGTTGTACCTTCGTGCCGCAGTGATCGAGTTTGGGGAAGAGACGTCTTCCAACTGGTTGGCGACCTCGTTGGAACCCGTCATCCAACCGAGTAGTCCGACTTACTCGGTCCCATCGAGTGATCGCACCCTAATTCCTTCCGCGCCGGAAACCCGGCCGTTAAGCCCAGGCTCTGGCGCTTTAACCTCAACGTATCCGTTCCCAGGAAATCTACCACCCGCGACAAAGTCACGTATTACGTGACATCGGGTGAGATTCCAGCGGATTCGTCTCCGCGTGAAAACGTCACTTATTACGTGACAGTGTCACCAAGTGGGCAGCCGGGAACTGTGACGTATTACGTGACTTTGTCGCTGTCGCTCGCTCCGCCATGAACGGGTCGTAGGTAATATACATATATATATGGGTCCGTGGCGGACCGCGACGGTTTCGAATCGTTCGATCTGTTTCCGATCCAACGTCTCCGGCCTTGCCAGACGCGGCGTTTTGCTTCGGTCTGACCACAGTTCGCCAGGCGCATTGATTCACCGGAACTGCCCCACCTGTCAGAGGAGAACCAACACCCACCGAGTGCCATTCGCTCTTTCATTCACCGAACGAGGTGGGTCTGTTCAATGCATCAAATCGTACTCGTCCCCCCCAAGTCCGCAACCGTACCCTCAATGAATCCATCGATCCAACCTCGGACGATCGTCGTCCTGACCTTCGTCGGCTTCCTCGTCGTCAGCGCAGTTAATTTCTGGGTCTTCCGAACGTTCTTCGGTCGCAACTATCTCGAATGGTATGCCAACGCCGGTCCCATTATAGCATTGGCGACGGTCGCATTTGGGAGTGCCTGGGGCGGACTCGATAAGAATCCCGCACTGCTTTCAACCAACCCTCTAAACTACCTGGGCGCCTGGCTGCAGGTCGCCGGACTTCCGCTGATGGCAATCGGCACGCACGTGCAATCACGCAGTCAGCCCAAGTCCCTGGGATTTGAATTTCTACTCGTCCTTGTCCTGTCGATTGCGCTCCTCGTGGCGATGTTCGGCTGGCTGGTCCTCGTCGTACCCGTGCAGTATTTCCTCTTTCTCCTCGTGGGATCGCTCTCTCGCATTGCGCTGTCGTCGTCCGCGCACATCACGGCACGAATGCGGTCAGGACAAGTAACCCTATCGACCCACTACGGCCGTCCACCGTCAGCCGAGTCCGAGGTGAGTGCGCCCACGCGATCCGATGATCGCGAATGGGACGCGAGCATGCGAGACGAGCCGTTCACCTTGGCCAACGCCTTTGGCGCGGTCCTTCTGTTCGTACTCAGCATGCTCTGGAGATAATTTTGGATCTTCGCTGGTTTCAGTGGATAAACGCGAGGCAGGTACGCATCGGAATTGAACAGAAAGTAACAAAGAAAACGAAGGTGTGAGGCAGGAAGATGGGATCTTCGTTTCCTCCGTTATCGTCTGTTCATTCTTCTGTGCTCACCGGAAACAGCGAGGAACCCTGAAATCTGATCTCAGAGGTTCATTCCGGGTGGGATAGATTAGCGGAGATTAGCGTTCCTCCCTGTCTTTTCCGTCACGATCCCGGACTTGGAAAACGCGGCGGCTTCACTCCCAGAATCTGCGGACGAGACGGAAAGACCAAGGCAGGAGGGAACGCTAATCTTCGCTAATGAACGCTAATTTTTCGAA
>CAYVDZ010000321.1:0-6244 GCA_964450575.1 uncultured Opitutus sp. | reverse complement strand
CCCCATTTATCCCCCCGGGCCGTGGAGTGCTTCCGCCCTTGCGCGAATGGGGCAAAAAAAGAGGCGGCGCTTGTGAGCGCCGCCTCGAAGGAGGAACTGAACTGACGTCCTACCTCGCTTAGAAGCGAAGCGTGTTCCGGAAGATCCAGTTCCGCGACGGAGATTGGACGAAGGAACCTTCGGAATATTTTTCGTCGGTCACGTTGTAGACACCGAACATGGAATCGATGCGATAGCCCAGCGCCTTCCAAGGATAGCTGAGGGTCAAATCGAACACCAGGTAGTCGCCAGCATGGTAACCGCCCGCGAGGGGGTTCCAATCAACCGAACGGGAGACAACGGTCTTGGACGAATAACGCGCGCCGAAACCAACAGCCGAACCGCGGCCAACGCCATTCACGATACCCTCCGTGAAGTTGTATTTGCCGAAGAAGTTCGCCCGGAATTCCGGGACGTTCTCGATGCGGGCGTTGTAGTAGATATCCGACGCGACCCTACCGGCAGGCGTGAGGGCGTTGTACGCGGTCGAGCCGGGAGCGGCACGGGTCTTGTCGTACACCGTCTCCGCTGTCCACAACCAGGAGCCGTTAATCACGGCCTGGAAGTCACGACGGGGCGTCCAGATGACCTCCGCTTCCGAGCCTTCGATCCGGTTTTTAAGGTCGGTCGTGCGCCAGCGCAACAGGCGGGCGTTGTAGAACGGAGATCCGACCGGGAAGAGCGTCGTACTACGGTTCAACGGCTCCTCGAGGTTCGATTGCTTTGCGCCGTCGTCGAGCATCTGGTTTTCGCGCTCACCACGGAAGAACGAGACAGTGCCAACCAGGCGACCATTCGCTTGGGAGACCTTGGCGCCCACTTCCCAATTCATGCCCTCTTCGTTCTTGATCTGATCGTACACCCCGCGGCTGGCGAGCAGTTGCTGGAACTGCTGCAACGAAGTGATGGTCTGACCGAGGTAGCTGAAGGATTGGCCAGCGACGCCGCCGGCGCCGAATGCGCGAGCTGCATCGTACCACATGGTTTCGTCACCGACGAAGAGACCGCCGACGCGGCCGGAATTGAACTTAAACGTCTTCGAGTTGGAGGCGTAGACGCTGAGTTCCTTCGTGATGGCGTAGGACAAACCGCCCATCCAGGAGTCGCCTTTCTGGTCGGTGGAGAGCCCCCGCTGATAGTTGATCGAGTGTCCCCACACATTCTCCGGATAAAGGTCCGGGCGGAGGTGCATGTCGGGGAAGTAGACGAACCACGGATAGTTGTTCGACTGGAACTGGCCACGGGCCCAACTCTTTTCCTCACGATAGCCGGCGAGGAGCGTCAGACGGTCCTGGAACAGCGTCGCTTGATAATTGATATACTGCGAGTGCTGCTTGGTCTTGTAGCCGTCCAGCGCGTTGCGGTCCGACTGGTGATAGACACTGACATCCGGATAGATTTCAGCGCCCGGATCGAAGTTGGAGAAGATCTGGCGAACCGGCTTGATGGCGCCGTTACGATCGTAGATCACCTGGTTCACGGGCACATTGCCGTGATTATAGATGCCGACGTTCGTGCCGGCGTAATCAGGATTGGAAACCGTGTTGCGCGCACCCGGCAGGAACGCCCACTGCGCATCCGTGACGAGCTGGCCGCCGAGGAATTGCTGGTAGGGGTTGATCCGCTGGAAGCCGACCAGGAACTTGCTCTTCACGCCGAAGAAGTCGGCCTTGAAGACGGCGTCGATGTTGTGCGTCTGCGCGAAGCGATAGTACCCAGAGAGGTTCCCTGTGCTCACGTTCCAGTTCGTCCCATTGGCGTAAGGCGTGGTGATCGCACCGCCTTGGCCGATCGAGTAGTTCTTGGATTTCTCCTTGAAGTAATTGTACCGGACGTCGAGCCAGCTGAACGGGCTCATGTCGGCCGTGACGGAGAAGTTTTCGACCTGATTGTCGAAATTCGCGCCACGACTGGTGTAGTTGAACGCCTCATCGTGATAGCGGCGGCCGGCCGTATCCGTAATGTAAGCACCGCGTTGCACGCTGGTGTAGGCCGGAAGCGCCCAGTCACCGGTGGCGATGCGCTTGTTGTTGATATAGGACGCATACGCGAGCGTCGGGGTCGTCGTCCGTTGAATGACGTTGGCCGCGAGACCGTTGCCGGTGTTGGCGACGATGGTGTTCGCGAGGGTCGCGGTCGACGAGTTGAAGCGACCGGTGCGAGCGGCATCGTTCCAGCCCTCGAAGTCACTAAAGATCCAGTCGTAGTCGTTCCAGCTGAACTTTTCGCGGGTGACTTCGACTTCGGCGGTGATCTTCACCTTGCCGCTTTCGAAGGGAATCAGCGAGAGGGATGGGCTGGCGGTGAAGCCGCGACGGTACTCGAAGCGACGCTCGCCCTGGGTGTCTTCCCAGGATCCGACGACCCGGAGGGCCGTGTTCTTGCTCACGGCGACGTTTTGGTCGAGGACCGTCTTGTGGCCGGAGTTGTCGTTAATCTGATAGCTGATCGAGCCAGCCGTGTTGCCGAACTGCGGCAGCTTGCTGATGTAGTTGATCACGCCACCGGGATAGCCTTGGCCGAAGAAGACGGCGGCGGGACCCTTGATGACCTCGACTCGCTCGACGTTGTCGAGGTTGTACGAGGTGTAACGGAACACGCCGTTGCGCATGAGGCTGTTCACCACGAAACCGCGCATCGTGAACGAACCTTGGGGGGTCGCCGAGTTGGCGGGCACGCGCATCGCAAAGCGGGTGTCGCCCGACGCGGCCGCGGAGTAGCGGAACAGGTCGGTCAGCGACTTCGCATTGGTGTCGTCGAGGAATTCACGGGAGAGAACCTGCACATTCAACGGAATGTTTTGGATCTCCATGTTGATCTTCGTGGCCGTGGCGGCATTGGTCCGCAGGTAGCCGTTGTCTTTGTCGGTCCGCACCTCGAACGGCGTCAGGACTTGGACTCCGTCATCAGTACGCAGACCGGGGCGTTCCGCCACGGACGGCGCTGCCGGGCGCCCCGGCGTTGCCGCTGGGGTGATGGTCGGAGCAGGGGCGGTTTGACCGAGCTGGCGCCGGAGCGCCGCGACTTCTTCTTGAAGTCGGCGAATCGTCTCGGCGTCGGTCGTCTGCCCGGAAGCAGACGTCGCCGTCAAGAGAGCCGCCATGCTGATCGCGACGAGTTTCCTCGCGCGATCCACGTTGGGACGGGGTATTGGTTTCATGCGTTTATTTTGGTTTGTGGGTTCCAATCTGCTCAGATGAGGGAGCGGGCGGAAGAAAGAGAAGGTCTATCGGGGGCCGGCGGCGGCTTCGGGCGTGATCAGGCGGGGCGAGATTGAGATGCCCACGCGTCCGGCCGCCGTGGGGTTGTCGATGCGCCAGATTAAATGGTCCACCACCGTGCGAACCAGGGTGGGCAGGTTGATGTCGATCGCCGCGGGGCAGTGATCGAGATTATGATAAATGATCGGATTGTAGTTTCCGAGAATAGCCTCGAAGTCCTTGCCCGGTTTGCGACCCGCCTCGCGCAAGGCGCGAAAAAATGCGCCGCAGAAATGATCCACCGGGATATAGAGACCCGTTGGCCGGGGCGTTGACGCCAGGAGCCGGGTCACCAACTGCCCGCTTTCACTGTGTCGCGGCGTGATCTCAAGGTAGCTGACCCCGGGATTCGATTTGCCGAGAATCGAGTGCACGACGAGACCGATCTTGTCCGCGTGCGCGGTGAACGCCCGGACGCGTCGCGCCACGGCGCTGTATTCGGGATCTGTGGAGATAACCGCGACGGCCTTGTGCCCGCGCTCCTTGAGGTACTCGGCCGCCATCTGCCCGTTCTCCTCGTTGTGCGGCTCCACATAATCACACGCGAGGCGGAAGGAGCGGCGACTCATGAACCAGACATGCGGCAAGTCCTGCAGCTTGGCCATGCACTCGACCGACGGCTCCATCCCCTGAATGATGATCCCATCGAGTTTCTCCGCCGTGAGGCCGCGCGGCAGTTCGTCCGGCGTATTCGAAAACAGGACACGCAGGTCCACCCGGAATCGGGGATCGGCGGATTCCGCTTGGAGCAGCTGGTCCTGAAACCAATTGAGCGACGTGTTTCCCGCGGTGGCGCCCACGAACCATACCCCAATGCGGCGCTGGACCGTCGACCGCTTCTTCGGACCCCGCCGACGGTGTACCGGCGCCGGAGAGTAGTTGTGCTGCTGCATCACCGCGCGAATGCGCGCGAGACTTTCCGGCGCGACAATCTGCGGCTGGTTGATGGCTCGGGAGACGGTGGCCGGGGACACCTTCGCCTTGCGTGCGATTTCGGTGATCAGCATGGGGTGACTGTGCGATCGATGAAAATTTCAGTAAAAGCCAATGAAAGATGCGGGCGCTGCGTCAAGCGCTTTCTGGGCAACATTTCTGGGCTATAGGGCTGATTTCGTGAAGCGAACGCAGCGCGGAACGTTCGCCCTCGTCATTTCGCCAGACTGTCCGGCGGCTCGAGCCGTCTTCACCGACTACGCCCGGGCAAGTGCACGCTGCCAGGCCTTCAGCATTTCTTTCCGCGCGCGAATCGCGTCCGGCCAGGCGTGCGGATCGGTGCTGACGTGGTAGCCGTGGCTCATGCCGAGTTCGGGACACACCCACAACTCATCGCCAGGGCGCGGCCCCGCGAGCCAGCAGGCGAAGAGGTCTTCCACAAATACCAGGTAATCTTGGAACTCGGGCGTGAGTTTGCCGCGACCGTTGGTGACCGGCACCTGACAGTGTTGGCTGTTGAAGGGGCGCAGGTGAAACATTTGCGACGCCTGAATCAGCTCGGGCCACGCGAGTAACCGGGCGGAATAGTCCGGCGGCAGCATGTGCTTTGAGACGGCGAAGTGCGAATGATCCCAAGTCACCGGCATGAGTTCCCCGGTCGCGCGGCGGTAAAGCCGGGCGATCTCGGTGAATTTTTCCGGCGTCTCGGTGGCGGTGTCGCGATGCGTTTCGATGTGCACGCCAAGACCAAGCTTGCGGGCGGCTTCGATCAATTTCACCGCGACCGGGGCGGCCTTCGCGGGGAGTGTATCGTGGTTGAGTAATTGGATGTTGATGAAATGCACCCCGAACTCGCGCTGGGCGCGAAGCCTCGGCAGAGCGTCGGCGACGCTCTTCGCGTCGAAGCCGCTCATCAGGCGCAGGCCATTGGCCGCCGCAAAATCCCGAATCTCCGGAGTGATATATGCGCAGACGCCATCGAAGCCGGCTTGCTTGATCGCACTGAGTTTTTGTGGAACCGTCCATTCACGTCGCGGCGTGGGATATCCAATCATCGACCACGTGGTTGCGCATATGACCAGGCGGGGAGTGGTGGGGTTCTTTTTCATGAGGTTGCTGAAAATATCTGAAAACCGTTGTTGAATTTCAGAACGGCGCGAGCTTATTCCCATCCCTTGCCGCACCCCCTTTTTGCGGCATCTTAACCTCCCGGCGTATGCCTTTACCTTTCGTTCAACGCGCCTCCTGGATCTGGTCGGCGGAGGGCACGCATGCCGCGCCACCGCCGTCCGCCGCGACGCCGTCGCATTATCAGGTGCGGCTCTTTCGGCGTTCGTTCGAGGTCACCGATCCCGCAGCGATGCGGCTCACGGTGCAGGTGTCGGCCGACAGCCGGTATCTCTTTTATTGTAACGGCGAGGTGATTGGACGCGGCCCGGCCAAGGGTGATGTGAATCATCATTTCTACGAGACCTTCGACCTTTCGGCGCGACTCCAACCGGGTTTGAATACCCTTGCGGCGCTCGTGCTCGACATGTCGCGCGTGGCACATCGGCCCGCGCTGCTCGGTGCGCCGTGTTCCGTCATGACCTATGCGGGCGGATTCGTGCTCGAAGGCGAACTCGCGACCGCGGACGGCGCTGTGGTGGTGGACCTGAGCAGCGATGCGAACTGGAAGGTGAACGTGGATACGGCGCATCGTTTCCAGAACGAGAACACAACCTTCGAGGGCTATCAGGGCTACTTCGAACATCGGGTTTCGCGCGAGCTTCCCTGTGGCTGGGCGATGCCTGGGTTTTCGGATCGTGACTGGCCGGCCGCGACCGTCCTGTTCAAGGCCGAGCGGCTGGAAAACCGGCGTGACCCAACGAGCCCGTATGGGCTGATGCCGCGTCTGATTCCGATGCTGGAGGAGGAGTGGATTGGAACGTTTGCGGATATATTTGTCGCCGGTGGCGGCGAAGCTCCGGCGGGCTGGCGCGAACTGCTTGCGGGCTCCCGAGCGGTCACGA
>CAYVDZ010000320.1:0-6253 GCA_964450575.1 uncultured Opitutus sp. | reverse complement strand
GCCACTGCTCGACGGGGCGACGTTCTTCGCCGCGCACAACGCCCCGTTCGATCGCGGCGTGCTGGCGGCGTGTTGCGCGGCGCACGGGCTGCCGGTTCCGCCGCTGCCGTTTGTGTGTACGGTCCAACTGGCTCGTCGCGTGTGGCAGATGAAGCCGGCGAACCTGCCCGCGGTGTGCCGACGGCTCGGGATCGGACTGATCCACCACGACGCCGGTTCGGATGCCGAAGCGTGCGCGCGGATCGTGATTGCTGCGACCGCTAGGCCCGAGGCGCCGTCGGTTCGGCAAGGCACACTTCCCGGCATGGACGAATAGACTAACGCGGCTTCTTGATGTCGTTTCAAAACCGTCGTTTAGCGCACGCCCCAGCGGGGCGACGGCAAAAGATCTCGATCGCCGTCGCCCCGCTGGGGCATGCGCTAAACGATTCGAACACCACGTTTTGAAACAGCTTGTTCTCACAAACGAGGTCGCTATGTCCCTCTCCTCGCGCTGGCTCGCAACCCTCGTTGCGCTCGCCGCACAGGGGGCTTATGCCCCCCGCTCCGACGCCGCGGAGCAACCGAACGTCGTGTTTTTGCTGGCCGACGACCTCGGCCGCGAAGACTGCGGATTCATGGGCGGAAAGCAGATCAAGACCCCGCACCTCGACAAACTCGCCGCCGCGGGCGCGCGTCTGGATGCATTTTATGTGCAGCCGGTGTGCAGCCCGACCCGCGCCGCGTTCATGACCGGTCGCTACCCGATGCGGCACGGGCTACAGGTCGGCGTGGTGCGGCCGTGGGCGCAGTACGGCTTGCCGCTCGAAGAGCAAACGCTCGCGCAAGCACTGAAGGGTGCCGGGTACGCGACCGCGATCGTCGGGAAGTGGCACCTCGGCCACTTCGCACCCGAATACCTGCCAACCCGTCGCGGGTTCGACCACCAGTACGGGCACTACAACGGCGCGCTCGATTACTTCACTCACCTCCGCGAGGGTGAGGTGGACTGGCATCGGAACGACGAAACCGTGAAAGAGGAAGGTTACGCGACGGATCTCCTCGCCCGCGAGGCCGTGCGCTTCGTGGAGGAGTCACCCGCCGACCAGCCGTTCTTTCTCTACGTGCCGTTCAACGCACCTCACTCGCCGTATCAGGCCAAGCCTGACGATTTGGCGCGCTACCCCCAGCGCCAGGGCAACCGTCGCACCTACGCCGCCATGGTCGACTCGATGGATCAAGCGATCGGTCAGGTGCTCAACGCGATCGCGAAGCGGGCGGACGCCGACAACACCTTCATTCTTTTCTTCAGCGACAACGGCGGCCATCTCCCCGTCGCGAGCAATGGCCTCTTGCGCGATGGAAAATTTTCGGTCTATGAAGGTGGCATCTGCGTCGCCGCGGCCGTGCGCTGGCCGGCAGGCGGCTTGAAAGGCGGACGTGTCTGCGCGGAGCCCATGGGCTATATCGACGTAATGCCGACAGCCCTACGTCTTGCGAAAACGGAAAGCACGCCTGCACAACCAGTCCTCGATGGCATCGACGTGCTTGACGTCATGCGCGGTGAGAAAGCCACTCCCGAGCGCCCGTGGTTTTCCTTCATCGCTCCGCAAGCCCGGGAGGATGCGGCGGTCAATGTCGGCCCATGGAAACTGGTGTTGAGCGGCACCTCCCTGCTCACTCCATCGAGCGAGTCCGTTACCAAGGTGGAGCTCTTCAATCTGATCGACGACCCCCGCGAAACCAACGACCTCGCCGCGCAACACCCAGCGCACGTGGCGCGGCTGCGGCAGCACCTCGTGGAGTTCGCTCGCCTTCAGAAAACCGGCGTCGCCGCGTACGCGGAAGGCCGCAGTGGCTTCAAAGCGCCCACCGACTGGATCATCAAAGACTAAACCATGGATGCGGGGCGCGAACGTGCGTCTATGCCCACCCCCAATCATGCCACTCCCCCGCCTTCTCAGCGTGGCCCTCGTGCTGCTCGCGCACTCCCTCGCGGCGGCGACCGCCACGCGCCCGCACCTGGTGATTTTTCTCTCGGATGATCACAGCCTCTTCGACTCGTCGGTTTACGGCGCCACGGACGTCAAGACGCCCCACATGGATCGCCTCGCGCAAGCCGGTCTTACTTTTGATCGCGCGTTCGTCGTCTCGCCCAGTTGTGCCGCCAGTCGCGCGGCTTTGTTGACGGGTCTGATGCCGGTCCGGAATGGCGCCGAGGCGAATCACTCCAAGCCGCGTCCCGAACTCAAGAAGTTGCCGGCCTACCTGCAGGAACTCGGCTATGAGGTCGTCGCGTTCGGCAAAGTTTCCCATTATCAGCACACGCGCGACTATGGTTTCGATCACTTCGCTCACGATAAATTTCATGAAAGCGTGGCGATCCCGAACGGGATCAAATGGCTGCGCGAACGGAAGAGTGATCGTCCCCTCTGTATATTCTTTGGCACGAACTGGCCGCACGTACCGTGGCCCGCCACCGGCGAAGGCTACGATGCAGCAACGGTGCAGCTTCCGACCTCACTGGTGGACACCCCGGAAACCCGCGAAACCCGCGCGAAATACTACGCGGCGGTGGTGCGGATGGATCAGGAGCTCGGTGATGTCTATGATGCGGCGAACCAAGTCTTGGGCCGGAACATGTTTTTCCTCCACACCGCCGACCACGGTGCGCAATGGCCGTTTGGGAAATGGACCCTTTATGACGCGGGCATTCGCACGCCGATGATCGCCGTGTGGCCGGACCACATCAAAGCCCGCGCGCGCACCAACGCCGTCGTGAGTTGGATCGACATTCTGCCCACGTTGATCGAAGTCGGCGGAGGCACGACGGCGCCACGCGACATCGACGGCCGCTCGTTTGCGGCCGTGCTGCGCGGCGAAAAGCACGAGCATCGGGATCGGATCTTCACCACGCATAGCAGCGATGGCCGGATGAACAATTATCCGTCCCGCAGCGTGCGCCACGAGGGCTGGAAATACATCCGGAACCTGCATCCGGAGTTCTATTTCTCCACCCACACCGATCTCGTAGAAGACGCCGCCTACTTCAACAGCTGGCGCGAAAAAGCGAAACAAGACCCGGCCGCCGCCGCCATCGTCCAGCGATACCATGAGCGACCCGCCGAAGAACTGTACGACCTGCGCGCCGATCCGACCGAAATAAAGAACCTCGCCGCCGATCCCAAGCATGCCGGGCGGCTCGCGGCCATGCAGACCGAAGTGGAAACGTGGATGCGTGAAAACAACGATCCCGGGCAAGTCTACGGTCAGCCCCGCTTGCTTTCCGACCCAAAGCGCGCCGAGCCGCCGCCACCCACGAAGAAGAAAAAGTAAAGCGGCCGGAGGCAGGTTTCTTTGTCGAGGCGCCGATTGTGGACGGCGTGGCCGACGACTCCGCGCACCAATACATCGGCGAAGCCACGGTACGAACGGCCGTGCGCAAGCGCAGGCCCGACGTCAGAGCCTACGCCAGCAATCCAATCGCCACTTTACCATGGACGTCGGTGAGCCGGAATTCCCGGCCTTGGTAGCGATGAGTCAAGCGCTCGTGATTCATCCCGAGGAGATGGAGCACCGTGGCGTTCAAGTCATGCACGTGGAGCGGGTGCTCAATCACGTTATACCCGAGATCATCCGTCCTGCCATAACTGATACCGCGCTTCACGCCGCCTCCCGCCAGCCACATCGTGAACGCTTCCTTGTGATGGTCGCGGCCGGGCTTCGTCGTGGCGCCGGTGCCCGAGTCGGTTTGCGCCATCGGCGTCCGCCCAAACTCGCCGCCCCAGATCACGAGCGTGTCCTCAAGCAGCCCGCGCTGCTTCAAATCCAGCACGAGCGCCGCCATGCCTTGGTCCACGTCCTTGCACTTGCGCGGCAACCGCGTTGCGAGGTCGGCGTGATGATCCCAATCCGCATCGTAAAGCTGCACCATCCGGACGCCCCGCTCCACCAAACGGCGCGCCAGCAGACAGTTGTTTGCGAACGACGCCTTTCCTGGTTCCGCTCCGTAGAGCTCGAGCGTCGCCTTCGACTCCCGCGAGATATCCATCAACTCCGGCACGGAAGTCTGCATCCGAAACGCCATCTCGTACTGGCTGATCCGCGTCGCGATCTCCGGATCACCCACTTCCGCGAGTTGCGCGTGATTGAGCTGCTGCACCGTATCCAATACCTGGCGACGATCGCTCGCGGAATGCCCGGCGGGGTTGTTGAGAAACAACACCGGCTCCCCGCTCGAGCGAAACTGCACGCCTTGATGCAGGCTCGGCAGGAAACCCGACGACCACAGGCTCGTCCCCGCCCCCGCGAGCGGCCCCGACAGCATGACTACATACGCGGGCAGATCCTGATTCTCCGAGCCGAGCCCGTAGGTGACCCACGAGCCCATGCTCGGCCTCCCAAGGCGGCCAAAGCCGGTGTGCAAAAAGAGCTGCGCCGGCGCGTGATTGAACTCATCGGTCTGCAAGGAGCGGACGATCGCGATTTCATCCGCCGCCTTGGCCAGGTTGGGCAGCAGTTCGGAGATCTCCGCGCCGCTTTCGCCGTGACGCTGAAACGCGTAATTGGAAGCCGTGATGGTCGGATGACCGCGCAGAAACGCGAAGCGTTTGCCCCGGATGAATTCATCCGGACACGGCTTGCCGTCGTATTTCTGCAACGCGGGCTTCGAGTCGAAGAGATCGAGTTGCGACGGCGGCCCGACCATGTGCAGATAAATGACCCGTTTCGCGCGGGGAGCAAAATGCGGCAAACGGGGAGCGAGCGGATTCAACTTTCCCGCTCCTGCCTCGCCCGCGAAAAGCCCTTGCGCGTGCCGCTGTAACTTTTTCATCTGCCGAGCTAACGAGTGGTTCGAGGTAGCCCTGCCTTGAACTTGATCCTGCTTCCGGCATGGTCGCCGCTGTTGTTTATGCCTGCGGTCGATCTATTACTTCGTTTGGCAGCGCGTATTCGCGATCTTCACTTGGCTTGGGCTGCATCTGTCCGAGCGATGGGGGCTCGGTCGCGTTCGTTCGCATTCACCCAATAATAACCATGCTGCTCGGCATCTCGATTTTCGCTGTATGCCTTTTCGCGGTGTTCGGTATTATTGCCGTGCATGAGTGTGGCCACTATCTAGCCGGCCTCGCGGGAGGGATTCCGCACCACTCCATGCGCGTGCGCCTGCTGGTTTTTCCGCAGCATGTCGCGTTGAGGGACAACGACCGGTGGCTGCATCCAAATTTCGACTACGAACGCTATGCGATGGTGGCCATGGCTTTCTTGGGTGATCGACCGCGGGCTGTGTTGTATGTGGCCGGGGGCCTGATCATGCAAACGATCGCTTTCGTTGTTTTGGTTCTCGGAGGAGGTGCGGCAGGGGTTCCGCGATTCTGGCTGCTTCCGGTCGCGGGGGCTATGACTTCCGTTCTGGTTCTCTATCTTTGCGGCGACCTGATATTCACCCGTCTCGCAAACAAGCCGTGCGGCGATTTTTCGTTTCTCTGGAAAATCTCGCCGGCCAGTAGTGTGGCTGTGACGATCGGGATACTGGCCGCACATGCCGCTGCGTTGATCCGCCTGTTCTGAAACGCCGAGACCGATCGCGCGTGTAATAATTTCACGAGCAGTTTGCGGCTGTTGCCTTCTGATTTCGGTTTGTTCGCGCGGGAGCCCTTGAAGTGCTTTTCGATGCGCTTCAGCTCCCGCAAGATTTTGCCGTATTGTCGCGGCAAGAGTTGGTCTTGGTCCAGTTCGTGTTTCTTGGTTGATCCGCCCCTCTTCCTGATCGGTCCCGGCTTCAACATTGGTCGGCGCGGCCCGGTGAAAACCCGTCACGATCAGCGGATCGAGTTGCGCGGGCGTTCCGGCCACGCCTTGTGGGGGGAGCAGATCACCCGCAATCTGCCAGATCGTAAACTGGTCGAACGGCATATCCGCGTTCATCGCGCGGATCACCCAATCGCGATACGGCCAGATATCGCGGAGGTCATCGCGTTGAAACCCGTGCGAGTCGGCATACCGCGCGAGGTCGAGCCATGGCCGCGCCCAACGTTCGCCATACTGCGGCGAAGCGAGCAGGCGATCCACGACCCGCTCGTACGCGGCATCACCGGAGTCAGCGAGAAACGCAGCCAGCGGGTCGGGCGTCGGCGGCAAACCAACGAGATCCAGCGACACCCGCCGCAGCCAGCGGGCGCGCCCCGCATCCGGCGAAGGCGCGAGGCCCTGCTTTCGAGTCGAGCGAGCACGAAGCGATCGATCGGATTCCGCACGCCGCGAGTGGCATCAC
>CAYVDZ010000319.1:0-6273 GCA_964450575.1 uncultured Opitutus sp. | reverse complement strand
CGCGGAGTTCGTCGCAGCCGGACCAAAGGGAGGAGTAGAGTTCGGATTTCTTGAGCGCCATGAACGGTGAGGGAAGCAGCGGAATAAGCCCCAAAGCGGGACACGGCAGGCAGGGTGCAAATGGGCTCCGAGATTTGGAAGACTATACGCGGGGTGGAAATACATTCATGCTGGCTTCGGCCGCCGGTGGGCATTCACCGCCCGGCCCTACCCGGGCAGCCTTACGCGTTGTCGGGCTTCTCCATTAAATCCGCTGTCCGGCTGCCGGCCCAGCCATCGATGCCTTCTTGGGCGCGCAGATACAGGCCGCCCACTCCAAAAGTCACCGGCATACAAGGACCCGTTTGAAACGATTTTATCGGAGGGTGAACTCTTCGACCTGCTCGAATTTCTCCGCACGCCGGCGCCGATGAAATGAGGAATGAGGACCGCGGACTGAAGTCTGAAGAGCGAGCAGCGCGTTCAGTCGCGATAGTTCAACGCCGGCGGACGATCGCCCACCATGGCTTCGTACTTGAAGCCCGCTCCGCGTCGCTCGGCCAGTTCCGCCTTCGCGCGCGCAATCACGTCGGGTTTCAAGTAAAGATCGATGGCGGCGCCCGCGAGGGTCTTGACCGCGACGTTCATGCCTTTGAGGCCCAGCGTGGTGCCCCCACACGCGACGGCCTGCCAACTGTGCCCAGGGGTGCCCGGCGCCCAGGTGGCAGTGCGCACGCCCATCGTTGGCACCACCCAGCTCACATCCGCCACATCCGTCGACGCGCCGCCATTGGGCGGATTGGGATTGAAGGCCGGGATCAACGACGCGGTCTCCGGAGCCGGCGCCACCCCCATTACCGTCCGGCCAATCTGCCGGGCAAACGCCTTCTCTTCGTCGTTGTAGGTCACACCACCGACCCTTTGCAGGTTTTCATGCATCGTCCGCCCGAGCACCTCGTTCGGTAACAGATCGTAAACGCCGCCCGTGATCTCCCACTCCACCGTGGTCCCGGTCCCGAGCGCCGCGCCTTGCGCCGCTTTTTCAATCCGCTCCCAGACCTCGCGGACCACGTCGCGACTCGGACTGCGCACATAGTAATAGGACTCGGCCAACGCCGGGACTACATTTGGCGCGTCTCCGCCTTTCGTGATTACATAATGGATACGCGTGGTATCCGGCACGTGCTCGCGCATCAGGTTCGCCATGTGGTTCATCGCCTCGACCCCGTCGAGGGCACTGCGCCCGCGATCGGGGGACGCCGCGGCATGGGCAGCCACCCCCGTGAAACGAAACTTGCCTGACTTATTCGCGAGCGACTTCGCCATGCTCACGCTGTTGCGATCCGCCGGATGCCAGTGGAACGCGACGTCGACATCATCAAACAGCCCGGCCCGCACCATATAGACTTTGCCGGAGCCGCCCTCTTCCGCCGGGGTGCCATAAAACCGAATTGTGCCCGGCTGCCCGCTCGCCTTGAGCCAGTCCTTGACTGCCACCACGGCCTGCGCCGAGCCCGCGCCAAACAGATGATGCCCGCAGGCGTGACCAGCGTTAACGCCCGGCCGCGGTTTCTTCTCCGGCACCGCTTCCTGCGATGCACCGGGAAGTGCATCATACTCCCCCATGATGACGATTACGGGCGAGCCGCGGCCGTAACTCGCAATGAACGCCGTGGGAATTCCCGCCACCCCACTCTGGATAACGAAACCCTCCTGCTTCAGCTGCTCCTGCAACAACGCTGCGCTCCTCGTCTCCTTGTACCCAATTTCAGCATACGACCAGAGCTTCATCGCGATATCATCATAGACCGCTTTTGTGGCATCGATGCGTTGGAAGACCTCGGGCTTCGAGGTTTGCGCGCCCAGCGGAAGACCGACACCGAGCGCGAGGAGCAAGATTTTGAGATTCATGACTGAAGGCGAAGCCGCGAGTGTCACCTGACTCTGACCCCGAGCAAGCCAGCAATACTGATTCGGCGCCCGCGAGCTCGTGCCGGCCCCCGGGACTCGGCCCGCGACGCCCGCCCTTCGTTCGCTTCTTTTCAAAGCGTCCAAAGTCCGATTACCGTTCGAGCGCTCCTCCCTTGATTCGTGAAAACCGAAGACTTTGGATGGCGGGCAAAACTCCCCCACGTCATAACCACCGGGTCACGATCCATTCATGAGCAACGATCCCACTGCTGGCTCCTACGGTTTGAGCGCAAAGGAAACGACCGACGCAATCGCCGCGCCCGTTCTCCCTTATTTACCGCCACTCCCCCGCCACTATCGACCGAAGATCGCGATTATCGGCTGCGGCGGAATCTCAGAGTATCATCTCCGTGCTTACGCCGCGATGGAACTCAACGTCGTCGCCTTATGCAACCGCACGGCGAGTCGCGCGGACCAGCGTCGCGACGCATTCTTCCCGTCCGCGCAGGTGTACACCGACTACCGCGACGTCCTCGCCCGCCGCGATATTGAGGTCGTCGACCTCACCCTACCCCCGCGCGAACGCGTAGCCGTCATGGAAACGGCTCTGCGCGCGGGCAAACACGTGTTGAGCCAGAAGCCTTTCGTCCTCGATCTCGAGGAAGGCGAACGGCTGGTCGCGCTCGCCGATCATTGCGGCGTAAAACTCGCGGTTAACCAAAATGGCCGGTGGGCGCCGCACTTCAGCTACCTCGCGGCCGCCGTGGACGCAGGGTTGATCGGCGAGATCGCGACCATCGATTGCACGTTGCAGTGGGACCACACGTGGACCGCCGGAACGCCGTTCGAGGACGTCCACCACCTCGTCCTTTTCGATTTCGGCATTCACTGGTTCGATCTGGTGGCGCGACTGGTTCGCGGCCGCGTCGCCCGCCGGGTTTTCGCAAGCGTGGCGCGCGCGTCGTTACAACAGATGAAGCCCCCGATGCTGGCTCAGGTCGCGATCGACTACGATCACGCGCAGGTCCGGCTCAACTTCAACGGTCACGTCCAATTGGGGCAAGAGGACCGCACCGTCATCTGTGGGAGCACCGGCACGCTTCGCAGCTTCGGCCCCAGTCTGTCGGAGCAGACCGTCACGCTCCATACCGCCTTAGGCCAGGCGACCCCGAAGCTCGAAGGCACGTGGTTCACCCACGGTTTTCAGGGCGCCATGGGCGAACTGCTCTGCGCGATCGAAGACAACCGCGAGCCCTCCCACAGCGCGCGTGGTAATCTCGCTTCCCTCGCCCTGTGTTTTGCCGCCCTCGCCAGTGCGGACCTCGGCGTCCCGCAGGTTCCCGGCTTGATCAAGACCGCTCCGCGATCGCTCCCATGACACAATTAGTTGCAGAAACGAACCAAGCGGCTTGTTTGCCGACGCCATGACGGGCGGCCGGTCTCGGCCCCACAAAAGCACCCCCATCAAACGTCACAGCTTTTCTGATACTCCACCGATGTTCACCCGCCGCCGACTTCTCACTGCGCTTGCTGCCATGGGCGGCAGCCTGGCGGTCGGCGGTTGCATCACGGCGCGGGCGACGTCCTCCGGCCCGGGCTGGCGCGGCCCTCTCAGCGATCACTTCGACGGACGGCATTTCTTCAACCCGCACGGTCCGACGGGCAACACGTTTGCCAACTTCCTGAAATGGCAGCGCACGAAGCAGCCCAAGCCGTGGCCCTCACGCGTGGAAAACGCCCCGCGCGGTCCGCTCCCTGACCACGTCAGCGCGAATGACGCTTTTGTCACCGCGGTCAATCACTGCACGTTTCTCGTGCAGCTGCCGGGCTGCACGCTGTTGACCGACCCGGTCTGGTCCGAACGGGTGAGCCCGTTCGGCTTTGTCGGGCCAAAACGGATCCGCCCACCCGGCGTCGCCTGGGACGCACTCCCGCGGATTGATGCGGTGCTGGTGTCCCACAACCATTTCGATCACCTCGACCTGCCGACGCTGCGTCAGCTCCACGAGCGCTTCCGGCCGAAGTTCATTACCGGTCTTGGCAACCGCGCGCTGCTCGTCGCCCACGGTCTCACCGACGTGGAGGAACTCGATTGGTGGCAGGTTTCGAAGACCACGCAGCTAGGCGCCAAAATCACCTGCACGCCTGCGCAACACTGGTCAGCGCGCAGCTTCACTGGTCGCAACATTACGCTGTGGGGCGGCTTCTGGATTGAGAATGCCCGGTACCGGATCCTCTTTGCCGGAGACTCCGGCTATGGTCGGGATTTTGCGGCCATTCGCCAACGGTTGGGTGCGCCCGATCTCGCCATGATCCCGATCGGCGCGTACGAACCGCGCTGGTTCATGAGCAGCTCCCATCTGGCCCCTGACGAAGCGCTGCAGGCGCATCGCGACCTCGGCGCCCGTCGCAGCCTCGCGATGCACTTCGACACCTTTCAACTCGCCGACGAAGGATTCGGCGACGCCGAGCGCGCGCTCGCGATTGCTCGCGAAACCGCAGGTGTCGAGGCGGTCCGTTTTGAGGTGCCAGCGACCGGCACGACGACCACGCTCGGCTAACTGGGAATTCTACTCCGAGCTCAGGTTTGAGTGATCGGGTTTGACGGTCCGATCAGGCCACGATCGGCGGTGCAAAATCGCCCGCCTCCCGCACCGGTTTTCTGCGGCAAGGCATCCGTACCCGCTGGCGCGCGGGTTCATCGAAGCTCGCGCACCCTTGTCGCATGCAACGCACGGAACCTCTCGGACTCAACCCATACAATAGGAAGGATGCCTAATGACGTAACGGGAGAATGGAAAAAATGATGCAAACTTTCTCGTCGCACTGGCCGTCATGGATGCCGTGGCAGGCTCGGTCGGCCTTACGTCGAGGTGAACCGCCGCTCCGCTCCGAGCTCTTCAGCATCGAACAACTTACCCGGCACGCCAAGGCCCTCGCCGCCGGGCACGAGACGATCGTCCACCGCGGACCAAACGGCCTGCTGACGCGTCTGGATGACAACGAAACGATTCTGCGGGAGTTTAATCATGCCACCGTGGCCGTAAATCGAACCCGGCAGGTCACCCCGGCCGCCGAGTGGCTGCTCGACAATTCCTACCTGATCGAAGAACAGGTACAACTCGCCCGGCGGCATCTGCCCCGGCACTACAGCCGCGAACTACCGCGCTTGCTCAACGGTCCATCCGCCGGTTTTCCCCGCGTCTACGACCTCGTGCTCGAGTTGATCTCTCACGCCGATGCTCAGGTAGATTCCGGCCCGCTGACGGCCTTCGTCGCCGCTTACCAGACGGTGAAACCTCTAAAACTCGGTGAATTGTGGGCCATTCCCATTATGCTGCGCCTCGGCTTGATCGAAAATCTTCAACGCATCACCAGTCGCCTCGTGGTCGCCCGCACGAATCGCGATCTGGCGGATACATGGGTGGATCGCTTGCAGACCATGGCGGAGAAGAATCCGTCCCTTCTCGTCACCGTGGTGGCGGACATGGCAAGATCCGAATTGCCGCCCTCGAGCTCTTTCGTGGCGGAATTTTGTGCACGGCTGTCGCGACAAAATCCGATTTTGCACCTCGCGCGCAACTGGCTCGAGCAATGGCTCGTGGGCCATGGCCTCTCGATCGAGCAGTTGGTCCACGAGGAAAGCCAGAACCAGGCCGCGGATCAGGTCTCCGTCAGTCACAGCATTGCCAGCCTCCGTTTCCTCAGCGCGATGGACTGGAGGGAATTCGTGGAGACGCTAAGTGTCGTCGACCACACGTTGCGGGGCGACCCGGCGGATGTGTTCAGTGACATGGATTTTGCGACGCGGGATCGGTATCGACACGCGGTCGAGTCGCTCGCCCGGTACAGCGCGCTCACCGAGTCCGAGGTCGCTCACCGGGCCGTGGCATTGGCGACAGCCAGCGCGGAGGCGGTGGGCCGGGCCGATCGCACCGCCCACGTGGGATTCTACCTGATTGACAGGGGCAAGCCGGCGCTGGAGCGCGCGGTCGATGTCGCCTGGCCCTGGCGCACCGCCCTCGAGCGCATCATTCGGCGGATCCCGCTGACGTTCTATGCCGGCGGAATCCTCCTGCTCACCGTGCTCGGCACGCTCGCCTTTCTCCAGCAAGCGTGGACGTATGATCTTGCCGGATGGCGACTGATTGTGCTCACGTCGATTTTCCTGCTCTGCGTCAGCCAGTTCGCGGTGTCGGTGATGAACTGGCTGTCCACGTTGCTCGTTTCGCCGCAACTGCTCCCGCGGCTCGATTTCGACTCTGGCATTCCTTCCGACAATCGGACGGTCGTGGCCGTGCCCACCCTCCTGAGCAGCTTGGCGGGCGTGGATCGGCTCATCGAAACTCTGGAAATCCATCACCTCGCCAATCGGGATCCGTG
>CAYVDZ010000318.1:0-6333 GCA_964450575.1 uncultured Opitutus sp. | reverse complement strand
GCCCCGAGTTTTGCATCGAACTGGTGCACCGAGACGATGAGTCCGCGCTGCGCCAAGTCGAACTCCGCCGCGAATGTCGTTGGCCCCACGGACTCCAGCTCGGGGGCGAGGATATCGAGACGGTTCGCCGATCCTGCGAGCGTACCGAAGGCATGAACCGCGGAAAACGACGGATCCGTATCAAAGCGCCCCTCACCTTCCATTACGAAAGAGGGCAACGCACGACCGAGGGTAAACGGCGCCACGTCCGTATCGCGCACATCGACGATCCAGGTTCCCGCAATGCGGCTGGCCTCGGGCGGGAAATCAGCCCGGAGCGAAAGCAAGGTGCGTTCGCGGTTCGTCAGGTTCGCGGAATAGGTTTCCTGAGTCGCGTCCCGCGTGGCGCTCACGGCGGACGTGAGCGTGACTTCTCCTGGCAAGCCCGGACCACTCGCGGTGGCAGCAAAGTTCAAGGCCAGTTGCTCAAACGTTCGTGGAGTCTCCATTCGAGCGTGGAACGTTCCTTGCACCTCAACTGTATTCACAACGGGATCCACCAGGGCGATGCGAGCTCGCACCCCAAAGGTTCCGGCACTACCCGGTTTAAGGCCGCCTCCTTGAATCTCGATTTCTGCGCGGCCTTGTTGGGCGGGCAAGGTGATGGAGCCGTCGAGCTCGACGTTATCCAAGGCGACATCGATGGGCAGCTCAAGGAATCCGAATACGCCCGCAAAGGCATGCAATGTCGCACCGGCACCGTAGGCCGCAGCCGCGGGCAGCGATGGGAGGTCCGCACTCGTTCCGGGCGTCGGATCGGAAGCGCCGGCCGTGCCCGTCGGATCCGGTGGGTTGATCGAACCCGCCGGAGCCACGGGAGGAGTAGTCAACGTCACGGTCCAGTCCTTGGCTCGCAGCCGGGTCAGACTATATTTCCCGCCGAACGCCGCATCGATCAACGAGAGATCCGCCTCGATTTCAGGGACGTCAATCACGATGCCATGCCGTTCCCAGCGCACGTTTCGAATGGTCAGCCGATGCCAGCCCGCGTTCACCTCGCCGACCGTCAGGTTGAGGTCCGGTTGGGCTGCAATCGCCCGGCGTGCCGCCCAGGTTTGAAATCGCGAGCTGAAGACAACTACTCCGACGATGACCGCGATCACCAAGGCAGCCGTCGCGATCGCGGCAAACAACCGAAAACGGCTTATGGGTCGGAGGAGCGACATTCCGCGTGGCACCGGTTCATGCTGCTAGGCGGGGTGAGAACTTAAACCGGATCCCGGTACGGTGCGACAGGTGGCGCAAACTACAACTCAGTTCGTTTTCACGAACTCATCGGCAATCCCCATTGCTTTTCGGAGCGCGGCGACGGCGACATTATAGGCATAGTACGCTTGGATCTGATTGGTTCGCGCCGTCGTCAGATCGACTTGAGCGGAAAGCACATCGAGCTGCGTGCTGGTGCCCGCGCTGTAGCGCGCGTCGGCCAGCCGTACGGCCTCGGTGCCCTGCTCCACGACGCGTTGCGACGCCTCCGCGAGTTCGGTGGCCTGCTGCCATTCCGAATACGCCCGACGGACTTCGACATCCACCGCGAGCCTCGCCTCGGTGAGAGTCAACCGGGTTTGTTCGAGCAAGGAACGCGCCTGAGCAACGCGGCCGGCGGTCGCCCGGCCGTCGAAAATATTCCACTGCGATTGCACTCCGACCAACCAACCGTTGCTCGAATCGCCAAAGCTCGCGCCCACCCCTTTGCGGAGCGTCCAGCCGCCGTAGGCCGCCACGTTGGGGTAACGAGCGGAACGGGTCGTCGTGACCGCCTCTTCCTGAGAATCAGCGAGCTTCGCGATACGTTCCAGATCGGGACGGTTCGAGCGAGCCGCCTCAAATGCCTGCTGGAGGTCAAACTGCTGCGGGATGAAGTCGAGGGTGCCAACCAACTCCGGAACCCGGCGCAGCGATTCCCGCGAGTCCGTGGTAAAACCAAGCGCAAGCCGGAGTGATTCGATCGCAAGACGGTAATCGTTGCGCGCGGTAATCAGAGGAACCTTGGCGTTGGCAACCGCGACTTCCGCGCGGAGTTTTTCGAAGCTCGAAACCGTGCCGGCATCGAAACGATCCGTCGCCGTCTTCAACTGCTGTTGCAGCAATTCGAGATTCGATTCCTGCACCTTGATCTGCTCGCGTGCCAGCAGCACCCGATAGAAGTCCATGCGCACCTGCAACAGCGCCTGATTGATTACCGCCTGCAGATCGAGAATCGCCGCATCACGCACGAGTTTGGAGCTACGGACAGCGGCACGAATGCCACCGCCGGAATACAGCACTTGGGACGCCGTGAGATTGATCTGCCACGCACGATCGCTGAGCGGGAAGCCTTGACCGACCTCTGTATCATTCAATTGATACAAGGCGTCGGCGCCCACACTTGGAATGGTGCTCGCCGAAACTTCCACCACCACACCCTCCTGTTGTTTGATGCGCTCGCGGGCCTGCCGGATCGCGAAATTGTTTTGCAACGCGAAGCTGATCGCAGTCGGCAAATCGAGGCTCTCAAGCACCGGTTGCTGAGGGACAGGCGACGGCTGACGCGTCCCGGGCTGGGCGTGCACGACGGCGCAGGCGAGCGTGAGAGCCGCAAACGAGGCCACGGGCGAAAAATGATGACGGGCAAGTTTCATGGAGATTACTTCGCGGGAACCGGAGCCGGCTCGAGATCGGGCACGGAAATAATCTCCTTGACCCGGTCCTTCGTGTGATCTTTCGCCAGCAGGACGTAGAGTGACGGAATAACAAACAAGGTAAACAACGTCCCAATCGCCATCCCGCCGACGAGGACAAGACCGATGGAATTACGGGCGGCGGCGCCGGCGCCAGAAACGAGGGTGAGCGGGAAATGGCCCGCAATCGTCGCCGCACTGGTCATGAGCACCGGACGCAGACGAGTCATCGACGCTTCGTGGATGGCGGCCAGCTTACCCTGGCCGGCCTCCTGCAGCTTGTTCGCAAACTCCACGATCAAAATTCCGTTTTTCGCGATGAGGCCGACCAGGGTCACGAGTCCCACTTGCGCATAGATGTTCAGCGTCGTCGTAAAAGGGTCGGTCCAATACGTCATGTTTGGATTCGGCATCTTTAACCAGGTGAAGATGAGAGCGCCAAACATTGCCAGCGGCACGGAGCCGAGGAGAATGACGATAGGATCGCGGAACGAATTAAACTGCACGGCCAGCGCGAGGAAGATCAACACGATGGCGAGCAGGAAGGCGGGCAGGAACTTGTTTCCTTCCTGACGCAGTTGTCGCGATTCGCCGGTATAATCAACCGAGTATCCCGCCGGGAGCACTTCACGCGCAATCCCTTCGAGGGTTTTCAAGGCGTCGTCGAGGGTCGTCATCGCGGCGCCGGAAAGCTTAACCGCGTTGAGTTGCTGGAAGCGGTTGAGCGAGCGGGGAACGGTCCTGTTCTCGATGTGCGCAATCGAGCTCAATGAAATCACCTGCCCGGCCGGACCCGTAATATAGATATCTTCGATTTGGTCCGGATTCAACCGCTCGGAACGAACGATCTGCGGAATGACTTTATAACTCCGACCCGAGATATTAAAACGATTGACGTAATTACCACCCAGCGCGGCCGCGAGATCCGAGCCCACCTGACTGAGATTCAAACCGAGCGCAGCCACCTTTTCCCGATCGATCACGACCTCGGATTGAGGTTGATCGATCTTCACGTCGACTTGCATGAAGGGAAACTTTCCCGTCGCCATCGCCTTGCGCTCAATCTGATGCGCAAAATCCAGCAGTTGGGTCGTATCGCCCGTGGAGGTAATGACAAACTCAACGGGGAAATTACTACCACCGGGGAGTGCCGCCGGGGTGATCGGGAAGATCTGCAATCCGGGAATCACGGACAGCTTGGCCGCGATCTCGGGCAGGATCTCAAACACGGTCCGATCGCGTTCGTTCCACGGTTTGAGTACCATACCACCAAAGCCGTCCGCGCCCAAAGTTGCCCCCACCGAAGGAGGAAACATGATTTGAAACGAAAGATCGAACTCCGGCGTCTCCAAAAAGACCTGCTCGGCCGCACGGGCATAGATCGCCTTCTGCTCCGCCGTCGCATTGGCCGGCGCAGTCATAATCGAGAAAATCACGCCTTGATCTTCCGTCGGTGCGAGTTCCTTCGGCGACTGGATAAACATCGGCACGGTCAACGCCGCGACGGTCGCCCAGACCATATAGACGACAGGACGATGCCGCAGCGTGGTCCCCAGTATTCGACCATAAGTGCGGCGCAGCTTATCAAATTGATGATTAACAAAGCCGGTGAAACCGCGCTCCTCATCCGCCGCACTGCGCAGCAGTTTCGCCGACATCATCGGCGAGAGCGTCAGCGCCACCACCCCTGAAATCGCCACCGCACCGGCCAGAGTAAGCGCAAACTCCCGGAAGAGCGCGCCGGTCAGGCCACCCTGCAAGCCGATGGGAACATACACGGCCGCCAAGGTGATGGTCATCGCGATCACGGGCCCAACCAACTCTCGCGCGCCCAGAATCGCGGCATCTCGCGGCGTTCGCCCTTCCCGCAGATGCCGCTCCACGTTCTCCACCACGACGATGGCATCGTCCACCACCAGACCCACCGCCAGCACGATCGCGAGGAGCGTGAGAAGATTTAGCGTGAACCCGAAAATCTGCATCACGAATACGCCACCGATAAGCGACACCGGGATCGCAATCACGGGCACGAGCACCGACCGGAATGACCCCAGGAACAGGAAAATCACCACGACCACGATCAGCAGCGTTTCGATCAGAGTGCGGGACACCTCGGTAATCGCGTTGCTGATGTATTTGGAAGCATCATACCCGATCCTCGCGGCCAGACCCGACGGAAGGTCACGTTTCACGATCTCGAGCTCGTCCCGGACGAGCGAAACAACGTCAATCGTGTTGGCATTCGGAAGCGGGAAAATCCCCATGAACACTGCGGTTTGGCCCGAATAGCGCACCTCCGTATCATAGTCTTCCGCGCCGAGGACGACATCCGCGATATCTTCGATGCGCACAATCGCTCCCTTATCCTGCCGAATGACGAGGCGCTTAAACTCATCGACCGATCTCAAATCGGTATTGGCGGTGAGGTTAACCTGCACCAACGCACCCTTGGTGCTGCCAACCGCAGAGAGATAATTATTTGCCGCAAGAGCCTGACGGACTTGTCCGGGACTGACGTTGAGTGCGGCCATCCGGTCAGGTTTTAACCAGATGCGCATCGCGAAGGTGCGCGCGCCCAAAATCTCCGCCCGCTGCACGCCGGCAACCGCGCCCAATCTTGGCTGCACGACCCGCGTCAGGTAATCGGTGATCTCCGCCTGCGTAAGAATATCGGAGGCAAAGCTGAGATAGGCGGAGGCGAACTGTGAATCCGCGGACTGTACACTAATGGACGGGACCTCCGCTTCGGGCGGCAGATCATTCCTCACTTGGTTCACCTTTGACGTGATTTCAGCCAGAGCCTTGGTCGGGTCGTAGTTGAGCTTCAGCCGGGCGTTGATAATCGAGATATTCTGCAGGCTCTTCGACTCGACATAGTCGATGCCGTCAGCCGACGCGATGACGCGCTCGAGGGGCGTGGTGATAAAACCCCGGACCAGTTCCGCGTTCGCACCGATATAGACAGTGGAAACCGTGACGGTGGAGTTCTCGCTGCGCGGATACTGTCGCACGTTGAGGGTGCGCCAGGCCTGAACCCCGGCGATGACAATCACGAGGTTGACAACAATCGCCAGAACGGGGCGACGAATAAAGAGATCGGTAAAAGCGGAAGATTTCATGGAGGTGGTGAATGACGGCAGGGCCGTCGATGATCGGGCGGTGCACCGGGGCGACCGCCACGAACCGAATCACGCGTTTTTCGGTTTAGGAGCGAGCTGCGCGTCGGGAGCGAGCTTGTTATCAATCACGACGACCATTCCGGCGCGCAGTTTGAACACGCCCGAAGTCACGACCAATTGGCCGGGTTTTAGTCCATCGACCACATTGACAAAATCGCCCCGCGTTCCTTCCACCCGGATGAATTGCTGACGCAGTACCTGCTGGGTTTTCCCGGTCTTTTCATCCTTCGCTTCATCGATGACGAAGACGGAATCGCCGTATGGCGCATAAAGAATGGCCGTAACGGGAATCGCCAGCACCTTCGAATTGGTCGTCAGCACGACCTCGACATTGGCAAACATTCCACTCCGCAGCTTCTCGTCGCCATTGGCGATGGTGGCCTGCAAGCGGATGTTCCGTGACGAGGCATCCACTTCGGGACTGATCGCGTTAATTTTGCCTACAAACACCGCAC
>CAYVDZ010000317.1:0-6343 GCA_964450575.1 uncultured Opitutus sp. | reverse complement strand
GCCGTGGGAGGCGCCGGCGATGCACTTGGCGACGCCATCGGGCTCGACACAGGACTGTCGGCGGCTGGGGCAGGCGTGCCGGTTGGACTCGCGGCCGGATGCGCGCTCGCTCCGCCCGGCGCTGCAGCCCCGAGCGCACCTCCTGCACCCGGTGCGGGCGAGGCGCCGAGGGTGGCGGCGAAGGCGGATGCATGCCCCGCAGGATTCGGGGACGCAGCCGCGGCTGGACTCGACGTCGCTGACGAAGGGGTGATGCCGACCGCTTGAGCCGACGCGGCTCCCGGGTTTAGTGCAAGGCCCGTGGCGTCCGGACGTAGTCCCGCCTGTCTCGAAAGGTGATCCTCGCCAAGATCCGGTGCGGCATCGAGAGGATCCCGCTGATCCGATTTCCGAAGAGCGACCGGGAGCGCAGTCACTGGCGTCATCGAAGTCGCGCGGGCAACCAGATCACGCTCGCCACCAACGGCTGGCGTCGCTCGTGCGCTGCTGTCGCTTGCAACGAAAGCGACCGCTGCCGAGGCGCGTTTTGCATCGGGACGCGCCACGTTCGTCAGTTCCTCTCCGGCACTCGCAACCTGCCCTTCAAACGGTGACGTCGCCGTATCTGGAGAGCGGTCGAACCAAAACCAGGTGCCGCCGGCCATTAGAAGAGCAAGCCCGCCCAGGACCGCGCTGAGGGTGGCTCGCGATGCCGAGCGTCGGGCGCGGCGGCTCCGCGGGGCCGTGGCGGCTGGAGCGTCGCGATCGGCGAGAATGACATTTGAAACCGATGTCCGGTTGAGAACCACTGCTAAACCGTTCGGTGGAAACGTGCCTCGCGTGGAACGGGCGCGCAGCCGGTACTTACCTGGAACCAACTTGGGAAAGTGAAAGGCACCGTTGGCATCGCTGGGCGTTTCGGCGAGGTGTTCACCATCACCACTCTCGAGAATGACATCATGCAGGCCAGGCTTGCCGCCGACCATCACGCGACCGGCGATTTCAAGGCCGTTGGAATCCGGAAATCGGGGATTCGCCGCCTTCGCGGCCCCCCAGCTGTGGATTCGAAGTCCGTGCTCTGTCCGGCAAAGGAACGTAGCCAGATCCGCGTCAGAGCACGCTACCAGCCGGCTAACCACCTGCCCCATCACAGCGCCCAGCTGATCGACATTGACCTGTCCCTTTAGTCCACCTGCGCCACTTCCTGCGCCCGCCCGCGTGAGATTTTCCACGAAGAGTTGCTGTTCACTTTCGAGTCTCCGACGCAGGGCGCGAAACTCCGCCAGAATCAGCGGCTCGGGCTGGGATGGCTCCAGCCAGGACCAGGTGACCACATTTTCATCCGGCCGACGCTGAGGAGGCAGCAGCAGCTCGCGAAAATACGAGGAAATCATCGGCCAGAACTGATGCACGGGCCGGGTGCCGACCCAGGAGATCATGTCCGGGTCATTGTCCCACCGCACTTCGGCAACGGCACGCCGCGTACCCGTCGAACCGCTCATGGCGCGGAGCCGTCTTCCGTGGTGAGGAGCGTTGCGAGATCCCAACGATAACGCTCTCCGGCTTCAAAACGCGCCGTGAATTCACGCTTTGAGGGCGTCGAAAAACCAACCGCCATCAAGGTTTGTTCCACCACATACTCGCCGCCGGGCATCGTCACGGCGAACGTTTCACGAGGTTTGACGTCGACGCGAATGGCGTCGCTGGCCTGCGGCGCACGAAGGGCGAGTTGCCACAGATGCGGGCTAAGATTGGTGACGGAAATCTCCGCATGTCCCGGTGGGAGCGCGAGTTTGTTGCCCGTCGGCGCTGAAACACACCCCGCGACGACGCCTGAAAGCAGCAGCAGGCCCGCCGTAAAAACGGAGGACCGCCGAAGTGGAATCAACCAAATCCGGATAGAGCGCACCTCTCCCCTATCGGCACGTCCGGTGGAGGAGAAAAGCGTGGAGATTGGCCGTGTCCGCGCCCAATGCCGGTACGCGGGCGAAGAGGCCGACTCCGGAGGTTCAATAGGGACAGGTTAATTTCAGGGATATAGGGAAGACCCAAAAGGGACAGGTCAATTTCTGAAGGACGGATTCCCACTCGAGCGAACGGCGTGCACCCGGGAGGAACCCTGCGCGTCAGAGCCTCAATGCCTGAAATTGGGGGTGGGTCCAATAGGGACAGGTTAATTTCATGGGTCCAATAGGGACAGGTTAATTTCAGGGGTTTAGGGAAGAGCCAATAGGGACAGGTTAATTTTCAGGAGGACGAAGCCCATCCGGGCGAGCCTCGTGCACCCGGGGAGAACGCTGCGGCGCGTTATGGTATCGTTAGCTGAAATTGGGGGCGTAATAATTGACCTGTCCCTTTGCGGTCGACGCTCGATCCCAGCCAGGCGTCAGCGCGGGCCTTTGCCGCATAAGAAAAGGCATTAACGGCCACTTTTCTGCGGACGAATTTTCATCCGTGCCCGTTTCGACCTTCCGCCCACGCGCAATTTCGTTTTCAGTTCCTCTCCACCCCTTGTTTCTTCCCCCTATGAACAACGTTTCTCGCCGTCATTTCCTAAAGCTCTCAACCGCCGCTGGACTGGCACTGACTGCCGCTCCCTTTCCCTCTCTCGCCGCCTCCGCGCCGAACCCCTTCAACCGGAAGGGTAAACCACGCCTCCGGCTCAGCCTCGCCGCCTACTCGTTCCGCGAGCTGTTTCCCATCATGCGCGGCAAGGCCAACACCAAGGTCCCGGCAGGCAAGGCGACGGACATGTTTCGCTTCATCGACTACTGCGCCGCTCAAGGCTGCGAAGGTACCGAGTTGACGAGCTACTTTTTCGCCGAGGAAACAGATGAGTACATGCTCAAGCTCCGCCGTCACTGCTTCCTGCGCGGAATCGCACTGAGCGGCACCGCGATCGGCAATAATTTCTCGCACCCCAAGGGGCCGAAGCGGGACGCCGAGATTGCGCTCACCAAAAAATGGATCGATCGCGCGGTCCTCATGGGCGCACCACATATCCGGGTGTTCGCCGGCGTCACCAAGGAGATCTCTCGCGCCGAAGCCGACAAGCTCGTCATCAGCGCGTTGGAAGAATGCTGCGCATACGCCGGCGAGCGCGGCATTTTCCTCGGTTTGGAAAATCACGATTCGATCGGTAGTGCCGACACGCTCATTCCCATGGTAAAGGCAGTGAACAGTCCGTGGATGGGCATCAATCTCGATTCCGGAAACTTCCGCACCGCAGATCCCTATAAAGACTTCGCGGAGTGCGTTCCCTACGCGCTGAACGTGCAATATAAAGTCGAAATCCACGATGGCACCGGCGCCGGTAAAAAGGACGCCGACCTCAAACGGTTTACGCAGATCCTGCGAGACGGCGGCTATCAGGGTTGGGTCGCCCTCGAGTACGAGGCCAAGGAGGATTCCATGGTGGCGGTTCCCCGGATTCTCGGAGAACTAAAAACCCTGTTCGCCTGAACCCGCGTCCCGCTGGCCCGATGCGCGCACGCCTTACGTTTCTCGTCGGGTGCATGTTCGGGTCATGCGGGGCGTTCGTCGCCTTCGCTCGGGGTGCAGAGCAGGCGGTCGGTGTGGTCATTCTGGATACGCGCTTTGCCGATGAAGCCGCGGCAGGTGCATGGACGCCGTGGTCGCCGCGCGACGAAATCTCGCCGCAGTTCACCTTCGTTCCGGCCGGCGGGCGAAACAGTGGCGCGCTGAAGATCACCGCGAAAACGTCCGCCGACTTCGGCGCATGGCGGCATCAGCTGAGCGGCATCCAACCCGGCAAAGCCTATCGTTTCACCGCGTGGGTTCGAGCCGAGTCCGCCGGCGACGAACAACGCTCGATCATCCCGCGGCTGCAATGGCTCGATGCCGCCGGCCGTGCCGTGAAAACGGACGTTCGGCCGCCAGAATACGTTCCGCAGGTCGCGCGCGAAGGGATTTGGCTGCGCTTTGAATCCACCCTGCTCGCTCCCGATTCCGCCACGGGACTGGATGTTCAGCTCTCGCTTGGCTTTGCCGCCGGTGCGTCCGTGTGGTGGGACCGCGTCTCACTCACCGAGGTTGAAGCACCGGCGGAACGAGTCGTTCGCGTCATGACCGTCAAACTGCGGCCACGCGGATTGAAATCCGCGGCGGCCAATGTCGAGGCGTTCTACGAGACGGTTCTCAAGCATCGTGACCAAAAGCCGGACATCATCTGTTTGCCGGAGGGCATGACGGTCGTCGGCACGGGCAAGTCCTACGTGGACGTCAGCGAATCCATTCCGGGGCCCACGACCGCGCGCTTGGGCGTCCTCGCCCGGGAATTAAACAGTTATATTGTCGCCGGAATCTATGAACGCGAGGCGCCGGCTGTCTATAACACGGCCGTATTGATTGATCGTACCGGCAACGTCGCCGGTCGCTATCGCAAGACCCATCTCCCGCGCGAAGAATGGGAAGCCGGCCTGACGCCGGGTGAAACGTATCCAACCTTTCAGACCGATTTCGGCAAAATCGGGATCATGGTCTGTTGGGACGTCCAATTTCCGGAGCCGTGGCACGCACTGGGATTACAAGGTGCCGAGCTGGTACTCATCCCGATCTGGGGCGGTAATGAAACCCTGCTGAAAGCCCGCGCGATCGAGAACCACGCGTTTATCGTCTCCTCGGGTTACGACTTCCCGAGCTGGATTGTCACGCCCGACGGTAAAGTCGTGGGAGAAGCGACCAAGGAGTCACCGGTGGCCACGGCCGAGATCCACCTCGACCGAAAGATCTATCAGCGCTGGCTCGGCGATATGAGCACGCGCACCTGGAAAGAACGGCGCGGCGACTTGCCGCGTTGATTGGCTGTCCGCCCGTCCTCGATCGACTCCGCGTAGGGGCCGACCTTGGGCGTGTGCCCTCCGACCTTCCGATCACGCCGGCAGACCGTGCGCCAGCGCAGGCTCGACGGTGCTGGACAGGCACTTTTTCCGCCCGCGGCTTAAGCCGCGAGCGGGTGACAGAAGCGGGCGAGTTGGCGATCGGTAATCGCGGGCAGGCGTTGCAGCGCGAAAATCGTCTGCGGCTCCCAGAGGAGCGTGCGCAGAGGCTCCAGAAAACGCTTCGACAAATCCGGCTCCGCCACGTTCTGCAGAATTCCCAAGGTCTGACGCGAGGCCGGCAATCCGAGCCACTCCAAAACCCCAAAGACATCGCTCCGCTCAAAGATCGCATTGATCTCCTCCCAGCAAGCACCCGAGGTGCCTCGCAGATTGACATGCGCCGCCAGGAAGGCCGTGAGCGCCGGGACTTCGGCGAGCGCGGCGAGCAACCCTGGACAACGTGCGACGACCTGCAGCGCCTCCATCCGCGCAAAGGAAAACCGGGCAAGAAACTCCCGCACTTCCGCCGGCACAAACTCCAGATAAGGCCGCCACGCCGCCACCCCGCACGTCTGGGCCGCCGAAGCCATGGCGTCTTCCGTCGGCGAGGTGATAATCCACTCGTCACCGTAAAGTCGCTCGAACCGGACTTCCGGCCACGGCGTGACGCGATACGGCACACCGGCGTGCGACCAGCTGAGGGCCAGGGGAACGAAACATTTCTTTTTGGCGCGAAGGGATGAGTTCATGGCGCGCATCATACCGCGTGGGTGAGTCATTGCTTGTCCCACCCTCCAGATTAGTGTGGAAAAGAAACATGCCTGAGACTCCCCGCGCCCAACTCTCCCGCCCACCGCTCGAGCGGATGCTCCGCATCCACGACGAACTCCGCCGCGGCGCCCTCGTCAACTGCACGAAGTTGGTCAAGTCGCTCGAGGTCTCGCGCAAGACCATCGTCCGCGACATCGCGTTTATGCGCGACCGGCTCGATCTGCCCATTGAATTCGATGCGCAGATTCAGGCCTACCGCTACACCCATCCGGTCAATTCGTTTCCGACCGTCCACGTCACCGAGGGCGAACTGCTCGCCCTCCTCGTGGCGCAACGCGCGTTGCAACAATACCAAGGCACGCCGTTTCATCGCCAGTTGGTGATCGCTTTCGAAAAACTCGCGGGCGGCCTGCGCGATCGGATTTCGTTTTCTCCCGCCGACGAACTGCGCGCGGTTTCCTTTAAGAACATCGGACTCGGCAAGAATGATCTCACCGTGTTCAACGCCCTCAGCGGCGCGGTGTTGCGCCAGGAGGAAGTGACATTCGACTACCGCAAACCGGAGGACACCCGGAAATCGTTGCGACACGTTCGCCCCTACCACTTGGCGAACCGCGAAAATCTGTGGTACTTGATCGGATTCGATCTTGAGCGGCAGGCGTTGCGCACCTTCGCCGTCCCGCGGATCGCGAGCGTGACCGTCACCAAAGTCGCCTTCACCCGGCCCGCCGATTTCTCTCCCGAGAAATTTT
>CAYVDZ010000316.1:0-6359 GCA_964450575.1 uncultured Opitutus sp. | reverse complement strand
ACGCTATTCGACGCAAAGCCTGCGCGACATGCTGTGCGCCGCGTCGGCGCCTCTCACTAATTCGTCTGCCTGCTGCGGCGAACCCATCCCGCTGCGCTACCGATTCCAAGAGGTATCGCCGCTGTCCGAATTCTTGGCGTGACCCCGTGGGAAGTTCCCGCCTCCGCGCGTCCGCCCCTCCGCCCTCCGGACTCTCAAACCTCAGCGGTCCACTCTTCGCCCCTTCCGTTCCTGATTTCCATATAAAATCCTCAGCGCTCTCTGCTCCCGCCTTCAGAAAGCCCGACACCAGCGTTGCAGCACCCATCTGCATCTCTAAACAAGCAACATCGGCCCCACCCCGATCAACCCGCATGTCATCGAGTAACCCTATCCTGAACAACCCATACGAGGAGCCACGCCTTTACTACGCGACCAACTCCAAGGGTGAACTGGATTACGAGCAGGTCATGCCCGGGCGTCGGCTCTTTTCACCGGAGATTCAGTCCATCCCGGTCAAATCCGGACCCCAAAAAGAAATCCCGATGCTTGAAGAGACTCAGGCCGCTTACGGCAGCCATCTCATCAACCTCCTTCGCCGCGAGGTAAAACTCTGGCGCGACACCGCGTATCCCAACACCACGCGAGTCACCAAGGAATTGCTCCACTACTGGTTTCTCGACCCCACCCGAGAAAATCGCCTGTTCTTCGCCCAACGCGAGGCCATCGAAACCGCCATCTGGCTCAACGAGGTCGCCGACAAATCCAACCCCGGCCAGCACGCCTTGAGCGAACTCGCTCGCGGCCAGAATCCCGAGGACAACACCGACCCAGCCAACACCCTCCCGCGCATCGCCTTCAAGATGGCGACCGGCTCCGGCAAGACCGTGGTCATGGCCGCGCTCATTACCTACCATTTCTGCAACCGGCAGGAATACCGGAGCGACACCCGTTTCGCCGACAATTTCCTCGTGATCGCGCCCGGCGTCACCATTCGAGAACGCCTCGGCGTGCTCCGTGTCGAGTCCGACAACGAAACCGCGACCATTCGCGACTACTACTCGGAACGTTCCCTCGTTCCCCATTCCCAGCGCCAGGCTTTCCGCAGTCTCAACGCCCACCTCGCCATCACCAACTTCCACGGCTTCCAGCCGCGCGCTTTGCAAGGCAACAAGCGCTCGCCTTTCGACGGCAAGATTCAAGCCGACGGCACTAAAAACATCGATGGCACCGAAGACTACTCGCAGGTCCTGAAACGTCTCCTTCCCAACTTCAAGGCCGGCACCCGTCTGCTCGTCATCAACGACGAGGCCCATCACTGCTACCTTCCTAAGGCCGACGAAGAGAAGACCAAGGCCGAGGGCGAAAACACCGAGGAGGAAAACAAGCGCGCCGCCGTATGGTTCTCCGGCCTGCGCGAGATTGCGCAGCGTTTCAAGGTCCGCGTCGTTTACGATCTCAGCGCCACTCCCTATTTCCTCACCGGCTCCGGTTACCGTCCCTACAGTCTCTTCCCGTGGACCGTGTCTGACTTCGGTCTCACCGAGGCCATCGAGTCTGGCCTCGTTAAGATTCCCTATCTCCCCACGCGCGATGATACCGATAAGATCGGTGAGCCCGTCCTCCGGAATCTCTACGAGTACATCCGCGACGAGCTCCCCAAATCCGGCCAACGCACCAAACGCGCCCGAGCCACCGAGAAAGGCGATACCCTTCGCGAAGCTCCTCCCCGCATTCCCGACACGCTTCAGGCCGCGCTCGATCAGTTCTACCAGCACTACGACGAGGATTTCCGTCGCGGTGGTCAGCTTTCCTTCGAGACCACCCCGCCCGTCTTCATCGTCGTCTGCAACAACACCTCCGTCTCCAAGGAGGTTTTCAAGTTCATCGCCGGCTACGAACAACCCTTGGCTGACGACGCCAAGCCCGACACCGCCCCCGATGTCGTCACTGGCAAATATCCTCTCTTTTCCAACTACGACGAGCAGACTCGCCAGCCGCTCGCTCGCCCGTCCACGTTGCTCATCGACTCCGACGCCCTCGAAAACTCCGGCCAGATCGACGACTCCTTTAAACGCGTCTTCGCCCCCGAGTTCGCCCAGTTCAAGCGCGACTACGCCCGCCTCCACGGCTCCGCCAGTGCCGAGGAGATCAGCGATGCCCAGATTCTACGCGAGGTCGTCAACACCGTCGGCAAGCGCGGCACCCTCGGCTCACACATCCGCTGTGTCGTCTCCGTTTCGATGCTCACGGAGGGGTGGGACGCCAACACCGTCACCCATATCGTCGGCATCCGCGCCTTCGGCTCGCAGCTTCTCTGTGAACAGGTCGCCGGCCGCGCCCTTCGCCGCAAGAGCTACGTTCTCGCTCCGTACGATCCCAAGACCGGCGAACGCCTTTCCGAGGAAAACGAAAAGCGCCGCAAGCGTGAGGCCCTCCGCGAAAAACGCCCCGCCAGCATCCTCTACAAATTTCCACCCGAATACGCCCACATCATCGGCGTCCCGTTCAAGCTCTTCAAACCCGGCAAGGCCACGCCTCCCGATCCCGTCGAAACCACCCGTGTTTATCCCATCGAGGAACGCGAAGCCCGCGACGGCATTATCTTCCCCAACATCGAAGGTTACCGCCTGGAATATCCCGAAGGCCCGCTCGTCGCCGCTTTCACCTCCATCGACGACTACCAGATTTCCGCCAACGCGATCCCGACCAAGACCGCCCTTTCCACCGCCGTCGCCGCCGGTGAAGTTGTGCTCTCACTTGAGGACCTTCTCTCCCTTCGCGAGGCGCCCATGCTTTTCCGTATTACCAAGGACCTGATCCGCGACCACTTTTCGGAAAGCCCCTCCGCGCCCGCCTTCCATCGCTTCTCCGAACTGCTCGCGATTGTGGAGGAGTGGTATGCAACAAAGGTTCGTGTGCTCGGCAAAGGCCCCGAGTGGAAAAAGCTCCTTTACTACGCCGACCCTAAAAAACTTGTCGCCCATGTCGCCCGTGCCATCAGCACCGGTCCGGCCGGCTCCGAATCGGTTCGCGGCATTTTCAATTACTACAACCCCACCGGTGCCACCCGCTTCGTCCACGGCCAAACCTCCAAGGAAACCTACGCCACCAAGCACAGCCATGTGAACGTCGTCGTGATCGACAGCGGCTGGGAGGCTCAGGTCGCCAAGGTGCTCGATGATCTCGCCGACGAAAGTCGCATCGTCTCATGGGTCAAAAACCACTTCCTCAACTTCCGCATCCCCTACGTGGACAAGCAGGGCGAAACCCGTGATTACCTGCCCGACTTCATCGTTCGCGTAAACGATGCCGCAGGCATTCCCCTCCGCCTCATTATCGAGGTCACCGGCGCCCGTCGCGATAAGCCTGAAAAAATCTGGACCGTTACCGAGCGCTGGCTCCCCGCTATCAACAACCTCCCGCCCGCCCGCGGCTACGGCCGTTGGGACTTTCTTGAATTGGCTGGGCAGACGCAGGTCGCCGACTTCCGCAACATCATCCTCAAGTGGCTTGATGCTCCCGCCAACGCCAAGCCCCGTATCCGCGCCAGCGTCTGGAGCCTCCGCCGTGAATGGGAAGAGGTGGAAGGCCCCATCACCGAGGATTTCGAGCTGCCCGAACGCCGTCTGGATGCTTCGGCTTATATAAATCCTCTCGGAGACTGACGTCGTGCCCGCCTTCACTCACCTTCTCGATACCTCCGTCTATTCGCAGTTTCTCCGCTCAAAACCGGTACAGCCCGCCTTGGATCGCTGGGCTCACCACGGCGATGCCGTCCTCGCCATCTCCGCCATTTGCGAGGCGGAGGTGCTCTACGGCATCGCCCTCAACCCACCCCACGCCGGGGCGCTTCGTCAGCGTTACGAAAACCTCCTCCGTCAGCGGCTCGCGCTCCTGCCCATCGACGGTGAAGTGGCCGCGACGTTTGCCGATCTCAAAGCCGGCTGCAAACAACGCGGCACGCTCGTTCCCGAAATGGACCTGCTCATCGCCGCCACCGCTCTCACCCATAACCTCGTGGTCGCCACTCTTAATCACCGCCATTTCAAACTTTGTCCCGGCGTGCTCGTCGAAGACTGGTCCCTCCCACCCGCCGCCTGACCAACATGCTGACCAAAATTGTCATCACCAACTTTAAGCGTCTCGCCAACGCCGAGATCGATTTGGGCGGTGCCGTTGTGTTCGTCGGCCCCAACAACTCTGGGAAAACCACCGCACTCCAGGCACTTTCGCTCTGGGATTTCGGTTTGCGTAAATGGGCTGAAAAACGCCGTGCCAGCAGCGCCAAGAAACGCATCGGCGTGACCATCAATCGCCGCGATCTGCTTTCCATCCCCATCCCTGGCGCAAGGCTGCTCTGGCGCGACCTCCGTATCCGTAACGTTGCGCGGACCGACGGTCGCCAGAAAACCACCAACATCACTTTCACCATCGCCGTCGAGGGCGTTTATCAGGGCATCCCCTGGCGCTTCGCCCTCGAGTTCGACTACGCCAACGAAGAGTCCATCTACTGCCGCGCGGTGGATTGGCCGGAGTCCGGCGAAGCACGCACCGCGCTCCTCGACGCCGCCTTGGCACGGCATGTCGTCTTCCTTCCACCCATGTCGGGGCTTGCCGCTCAGGAGTTCCGCAAAGAATCCGGCGAGATCGGCGTGCTCATCGGTCAGGGGCGCACTGCCGAGGTGCTGCGCAATCTCTGTCACCGCATTCACACCCGTGAAACCGGCAATCGTTGGGCGGACTTCTGTGCCCGTATTCGCGCCCTCTTCGGCATCGAAATGCTTCCGCCGGATTACCTCTCCGAACGCAGCGAGCTTACCATGCGCTACCGCGAGCCCAGCGGTATCGAATTCGACCTGTCCTCCGCCGGTCGCGGTCTGCAACAAACCGCCCTCCTCCTTGCCTACCTTTACGACAATCCAAATTCCGTCCTTCTGCTCGACGAGCCCGACGCCCACCTTGAGGTCCTCCGCCAGCGTGAGATTTACAACCTCATCAACGAGGTCGCCGCCGCCCAATCCTCCCAAGTCGTGGTCGCCAGTCACTCCGAAGTCGTCCTCAACGAAGCCGCCGAGCGCGACGTCGTCGTCGCCTTCGTCGGCCGCCCGCACCGCATCGACTCCCGCCAACAGATTTCGCAGGCCTCAAAGGCGCTTAGCAGCATTCGCTTCGATCAATACTACCTCGCCGAAAATCGCGGCTGGATGCTCTATCTGGAAGGCTCCACCGATCTCGCCATCCTCACCACGCTGGCCCGCAAGCTCGGACATCGCGCCGCCGATTGCCTCGCCCAGCCTCCGGTCGATTACGTCAAAAACAACGTTCCCCAGACGGCCCGCGATTCCTTCAACGGCCTGCGCGAGGCCAAACCCGATCTTGTCGGTATCGCCCTTTTCGACCGGCTGGATAAAAATCTCATGGTCGGCACGCCGCTTCAAGAACTCATGTGGCGCCGTCGTGAACTGGAAAACTACGTCACCTCGCGTGACGTCCTTCTCCGCGTCGCCCGCGCCGGCCAGACCGATGACCTCTTCGGAGTGGCCGAGTCCGCGCGGCGGGCCGAGACCATGATCCTTTGCATCGATGAACTCGAGAATGCCCTCCGTATCACCGGAAAACCCTCCCCGTGGTCGCCCGACATCAAGGTAACCGACGACTTTCTCGATCCTCTTTTCAAAAACTACTACACCCGCCTTGGCGTTCCCCAGCTCATCTACAAACGCGCTTACCACGTCCTCGCGACCCACCTGGAGCGGAGCGAAATCGATGCCGAAATCGCAGAAAAGCTCGACGCCATTGCCGGGATCGCCGCCCAAGCCCGCCCCACCACATGAGCAGCCAGAAGCCCATCAAAGCTTTTAAACACAAGCACGCCACCCGCACCGCCATCCCTTCCCACGAGGAAGCCGGGGCCGAGGCCGCTTCGCCCAAGGTCGCCGCCGCTTCCCCTATCGCCTCCTACCCGAAGAACCCCGTCGTCCATCGCGGGCAGGACCCCGAGCTCTTCTGGCTCAACAAATACGGCGCCACCGATGCCGAGGATAAAGTCCCCGTCGATATCCGCTCCCTCTACCGCCACGAGCACATCCAGCCGGAAATGCTCCTGCCCAGCCTCATGCGCGTGGTGCAGACCGACGCCGACCAAGGCGATCTCTTCGGCAGCGGAGATTTCTTCTCCCAAGCGTTCGGCAAGGGCGACGAACTCACGAAGCCCGGCGAGTATTACTACAAACACCGCGAGTGGACCAACCGCCTCATCCAGGGCGACTCCCTCCTCGTCATGTCATCCCTCCTCGAACGCGAGGGCATGGCGGGCCAGGTCCAGTGCATCTACCTCGATCCGCCCTACGGCATCAAATACGGCTCCAACTGGCAGA
>CAYVDZ010000315.1:0-6364 GCA_964450575.1 uncultured Opitutus sp. | reverse complement strand
TTCTCGTCCTTAACGCGTTGCCGAATATCGGCCCGATCACGCTCAATCGCCTGCTGGTGGAGCTGGGGGGCGATCCACGGTTGGTGTTTGCGGCGGAGCGCCGGCGGCTCGAAGCGGTGAAGGGCGTCGGGCCGGTGATCTCGGAAACGATTGCGACGTGGCGGGATCATTTCGACCTCGCGCGGGAGGAGGAGTGGATGGCACGCAGTGCGGTCGACTTTATCACCACGCGGGATGCCGCTTATCCGCGATTACTCCGCGAGATTCCCGATCCGCCGATTGGGTTGTATCGAAAAGGTCGTTACGACTGCACCCAGCCCTGTGTGGGGATCGTGGGCAGCCGGCGTACCACCTTGTACGGTCTGGCGACTGCGAAAAAATTTGGCGCCGACCTGGGGCGACTGGGATTCTGCGTGGTCAGCGGTCTGGCGCGCGGAATCGACACGGCGGCGCACGACGGCGCGCTGTCGGTCGGCGGAAAAACGATGGCGGTGGTGGGGACCGGAATCGATATCATCTACCCGCCGGAGAATCTGGATCTGTACCGGCGCATCGAGGCGGATGGAGCGGTGTTGTCGGAGTTTCCATTCACCCGGCGAGCAGACCGGCAGTCGTTTGCGATGCGCAATCGGATTGTGGCGGGAATCTGCGATGCGATCATTGTAGTGGAGAGTGATGTGGACGGCGGCGCCATGATCACGGCGCGTTTTGCGGGAGAACACGGGAGACTCATCTTTGCCGTGCCGGGAAGGATCGACCAGAACACGAGTGCGGGTTGTCATCAGTTGATCCGTGATGGAGCGACGTTGATGACGGGCATCGACGACCTGTTGTCGGAGCTGAATTATCTCGATGGCCTGCGTCCGGCGCGAATTCCGGAAAAAGAGGGAGTCGGCGCACGCGCGACTGAATCAAACCCGATGGCCGCTTCTCTCAACCCGGAAGAAGCTGAGGTGTTGAGAGTGTTTGCGGGAGGGGAAATCCTGGCCCCTGACGGCGTGGCCGCACAGACGGGACTCCTGGCCTCCCAGGTTTCGGCAACCCTGATGATGCTCGAGTTAAAACGCCTGGTGGTGAAACGCGCGGACGGCCGTTTCGAAGCTCGCTAGTGGATCAGCCGGGGGGCCAGGTCATCTGCCGTTGGGCGAGCAGGTGGATGTGGAGGTGCGGTACGGATTCGCAGGCGTGAGTGCCATGGTTGATCACGAGCCGAAAGCCATGAGTCAGCTCAAGCTTGCGCGCAACCGAGCCGGCGACGAGGAGGAGATGGCCGAGGATGGCTTGATCCTCGGGCTTGGCCTCGCCAACCCGGGGTATCACCTTTTTGGGGACAATCAAAAGGTGGACGGGCGCTTGAGGCTGGATGTCGTGAAGGACGACGCAGTGTTCGTCCTCGTGTTCGATGCGGGCCGGGATTTGGCGCGAGATGATTTTTTCGAAGATGGTCATCGCCGGATTGGGGACGCAGGTGCGAGAGCGGATCGAGAGCTTTAGCTTTGCGAGCATTGTTTTAACAACAATTAGGTCCAAAGGCGAAAATTTCGCATCGAATTCGAGTGCCTTACCTTCTGTTGTCGCACATGACCGGCTTGGAGGAAGTTCAGTTCGGATCCTTCGCACGCGCAAGGCTGTGGAAACCCCGCAACCGAATTTGGTCGAGGGAATGCACTGGCTGGAGAGCACGTTCGCCACTCGCTTCAATCGTTTCCGTTCCGAGCGCGGACATGTGTTTCAAGGACGCTACCAGGGCGCTGGTGGTCGAGGATGAGGCTGCGCTTTTCCCAGTGATTAACTACATCCATCTGAATCCCGTGGCCGCCAAGATCGTTGAGCCCTGCGACTGGCGAATTTTCGGTGGAGCAGCCTCGGCCGGTTGAGCCGTCGCGAGCGACCGTCCTGGATGGTACCGGAAGTACCGCTGCGGCAGCTCGGTCTGGAGGATAAGCGAGGCGATTGGATTCGATATATCCACTATCTGATCGCGCTGGCGGCCGATCCGGAAGAGCAAAAGCGTCAAGGGATCGACGAGCTCACTTCTGGCTGGGCCATCGGGACACTGGGTTGGAAACGGGCGCTCGCCCGCGAATACTCTCACCTCAAGCTCGACGTCGGGGTCTCTGCCGGCGGAGTCCGGGAACTGAACGCGGCACGTTGGAGCGATGCGTTGACAAAAGCGTTGCGCGATTGCGGCCACGGGGAGTCTGACATTGCAACGACACCGCCTTCGACACCTTGGAAGATTGCGATTGCCGCCAAGCTTCGACAGGAAGCGGCGGCGCCCTACAGCTGGATTACCCAGAAACTGAATCTCGGGAATCTAAATACTCTTCGCTCAAACGTCAGGCGATGGCAGTCAATGCACCATGCACTGGCCTGACCCCGTACGTCCAGCCCTTGGTATGGCCCCCGCGGGCCTCGACCGAGGGTCGCATCGCCATCTTGACGCAGCGCCCCGGAAGACGGCTGCGCTGCCGCGGCTTTGATCACCGCTACCTCGCGGTTGCCTGGGTCGTGTTGGGGCACAACCTTAGGCTCGTCGCTTGCTGACAAAAGGCGGTGCATATCCAGATCGCGCGGTCATCTTCCGCTCAAGCGCCGTGATCGCCAGCCAGCGGCATTCCCGCCGACGCGCGCTCTCCGAACATCTGCTTCCTATCATTTACGGGGCGTCCACTTACACCACACTATACAAAACGAGCGAACTTGAGACAGGCTCTGATTAAATTTACAGCTGCGGAATGCCGCCGAAAAAAATTCTCGCTACTTCGCCGCAACATGTGGTTTCTTTTGCGCGCGCCTATTTCCCCCCCGAGAGCAAAGACGGTGGCTTCGCTTCCTCCGTATGTCAAACTCCTATTTCCGCCTGCTGCTCTTGCTTGGATTGTTCGTGTGTGTGGGCGTCGGACGCTCGGCGGTGGACGAGCGGCGCGTGGGGGCGCTGTTTCGTCCGTTCTTAGGCGAGCGGCTGACGTTGTCACCAGATGGCAAGTACATCGCCTACACGGAGCACGCGGGGAGCGACCTGACCGTTGTCATTATGGATCCGAAGTTTCCGGCGGGGAAGAAGACGGTCATCGTGGACGAGGATCGGGTGGTCGAGCAATCGAAGGAACGGCAGCGGGCAGCGCTACGGTTTCTGCGATGGGCGACGCCAACGCGTCTAGTGATGGCGCCGACGGTACAGTATCTCAGGCCAGCGGTGCGCGGGAGCAGTCTCGGTGTCACGGCGCCAGCAAGCATCACTGCGCCGATACTCGCGGTCGATGCGGACGGCCGCAACGCGCGCACGCTCGTGACAGCTGAGACTTTCCAGGCGACTTTGCCGGATTTGCCCTCGTTGGAGGATCCTCCCCGTTTGAGACCTCCTCGGACGGTGCCGCGCGCGGCGCGCATTCTTGGATTTGCTGCGAGGGTCCCTGGTCAGCTACTGCTTTCAGTGAACGGTGTTGGGGCTGCGCCGGGACTTTCTCCGATCCCATCGGAGATATTTCGGCTCGATGTGCACACCGGCAAGCTGAAATCGCTGGGCGAGGATCCGACTCTCTTGGCCGGCAACTACGATCGCGACGGGCGATTGCGGCTCATCGTGAACGGCGGCAGTTCGCGGCTGCCGAGAACGACGTTTCTCTACCGCGCGATCGACTCGAGTCGATGGAAAGAACTGCACGAGCTCGCGCCGGAGAGCGATGCGGCGCGTTTTGTGGTCTCGCCCGAAACGTATTTCGACGAGCGGGCGATGCCGCTGGGGTTCGACTTCGATCCGAATGTGCTGATCTACGCGGCCAATATAGGGCGCGATACGGTGGGGATCTACGGACTGAACCTCACGACGATGCGGCGGACCGTCCTCGCCCTGGAGCATGCGACCCGCGATCTGGCGACCCTATCGGCGACGCTGCCGTCCGACGCACTCGTGTTCGACGACGCCCGGCAGATGTTCGTTGGGGTGCGTGCTCCGGGGTCGCCGCCGCTGACCGTATGGGTGGATCGCGAGTTGGCCGAGGTGCAGCGGGGGTTGGAGGCAAAGTTCCCGGGCCGGAGCATCGAGATCGTGGAGTGGGACGACGAGCGCGGGCGTATCCTGTTTCATGTGACGGACGAGACTGATCCCGGACGGACGTTCCTCCTGCAGCGGCGAGAGCAGGTGCTGCTTGAGGTACTTCGGCGGGCGCCGTGGCTGCCCGATGAGGTGCTGCACGACTCGCGGTTCGTGGAGTTTGCCGGGCCCGGCGGAGCGCAGCTCAGTGGCTATCTGACACTACCGCGGTCGCCCCGGGCAAGCCTGGCGCCGCTGGTGATCGTGTTTGCGTCGGGACTGCCAGCGACGGCACACGCGGAATTCGACCGCGAGGCGCACGTGCTTGCGGACATGGGGCTGGCGGTGCTGCGGCTGAACCAGCGCGGCGTGCTCGGTCGTGGAACGAGGCAGCGCGAGGCGGTACGCGGCGGGCTTGATCGTGCGGCGGCGGATGACGCGTTGGCGGCGATCGCTTGGGTGGCAGCGCGGCATCCGATCGATCGCAAGCGCGTCGTGGCGATGGGTGAAAAATTTGGTGGGTTCCTTGCGGCGCGCGCGGCGCAGCTCGAGCCGGAGGCGTTTCGGTGCGTGGTGGCGAACGAACCGATGCTGCAACCCTCTGTGGCGTTGCAGCCGCCGCCGAACGTCCATGGAGATCCGCCAAGCTTTCAACCGGAGGTAAGCCGGATCTATCTAGAACGGATGGCGCCGCGGTTGCACGAGCTCGATGTCACGTCGCACGCTGACGCGTCGGTGCATCCGGTGTTCGTGGTGTATCGATCGCATCGCGCAGATGCGATCGCGCAAGGGGTAGCGACGCTGAGGTCACAGTTGAGACGGCGGGACGTTCCGCACGAAATGCACGACGTTGGCGACGATTATTTTCATGAGCTCCCCGGGGCGCGGACCCGCGCGTATCGGGCGCTGGAGGAGTTTTTGAACCTGAACTTGTATCACTACGACGTGAAGATCGGGCCGACGCGGGTGGTGAAGTGAGGGAGGTATGTCTTACGACGATCAAAACGCACTCAGCCTTTGCGCGCGCTAACGAACAACGCGACCGGCAGCCGTGCGCGCCCTCTATTTATCAGACCGAGCCGACGGCCCTCGAACTGGACGTGCCGGTGATAGCGATCGTCTCCGGCTCGATTTAACTGAGCCTGGTGCTCTGCCCATGGGCCGCCTCGCCGACAAAAGGCCTTCTTCGTTATCCGCGCTCGGACCGACGTTTGCTTCTATGTGCGAGCGTCCCGCATCGTCGGCCTGCGATTCCAGACATTCTACGGCGCCAGCAACAACGCGCTGCGCCTACAGCTTTGGGCCTCCATCTGTGTATACCTTGTTCTGGTAGCTGTACGCATACAACTCGGCATCACCACAAATCTGACGACCTTCGCTGAAGTACTCTCACATCACGCGCTTCAAAAACACCTGTTGATGAGTTTCGGCTGGAAATAATACAAGCAGCAACGCGCCCGCCACCCATAACCAGCTCTCACTCAGTGGCGGGTTCGGACCCTTCCGGCTGGCCGCGGATTACCGACCGCAGGTGAGTGCACTTTCTTTTTGCAGCCTTGAAGAAAAGTGTTGCCTATCTTTTCCAAGTTGCCAGCGAAACAGTCGCTTCACCCACGTAGCCCTCATATTACCGATTTCACCGCGGCCCCCTCCGCAGTATTTATCTCTGCTCTCGAAGTCCCGTCTCTTCATCCTTTAGTCACATACCCGTGACTTGCTGTGCAAAATGCGCTGGATCTCGAAGAGCAGGAGACTAATGAATTGTTTTGGCGTGCAGCTCTGCGCTTAGCTTCTTCTCCGACTTGCGGCTTAGAAACGAGTTTTTCCCGTTTGCGCGAGCGCCTCGGCGTTTTTTGTTTTCATTTCAATCGAATTAACGCCGCGGGGTCTGGCTTGGGTTAAAACTGCCGTCGCACCGTCCACGGTACTCGCCACTTCTTCACGTCGGACACCCTGTCTCGGGCGGAGACCAGGATATAGTACATCATTTATCCCGAATAGAGGCCGAATGCTAGAAGGTTCGGGTTCAGCCCCCCCTCCCATGACCTCACTGATAACATCCCTTGTGTTTCTAATCGTCACCTGTGTCCCTGCGTTTGCTTCTTCACCTGTCCAGCAGGTATCGGGCGAGCTGACTTATAACCTTTACGATGGGCGAACGAGTCGGATTCAGAAATCCGAAATCGGCCATTTCACCGTATTGAGGACGGACGAGAAGTTTCAGTTCCGCGTCTTCGATCCGTCGACCACGCCCAAGCGGCTGTGGCGGACAGTCCTAGCCCGGATATTTCATACGCGGAACCGTTTTTCGAGTTTTCGTGGTTCCGA
>CAYVDZ010000314.1:0-6396 GCA_964450575.1 uncultured Opitutus sp. | reverse complement strand
TCAGCCGGAATGCCGAAAGATGTTGGAGATTCTTGTCCGCGAAGGCGAGATCATCGCTTGTCCTCGCCGGAGTCCTTGACGACTCCGGGATTACGATAGGCGTCGTAGGCGCTGATGATTTTTGCGACCAGCGGATGGCGGACGACATCGGCGCCGCTAAACGTGTGGAAGTCGATGCCGTTGATGTCGGCCAGGATGTGCCGGACCTCGAGCAGTCCACTCTGTTTCGAGCGGGGAAGATCGATTTGCGTGATGTCTCCGGTGATCACCATTCGCGACTCTTCGCCGAGACGGGTGAGGAACATCATCATCTGCTCGGGCGTGGTATTCTGCGCCTCGTCCAGCACGATGAACGCGCGCGAAAGGGTCCGCCCGCGCATGTAGGCGAGGGGAGCAATCTCGATCACGCCTTTCTCGGTGAGGCGCGAGACGTCCTCGGCATCCAGCATGTCATGCAACGCGTCGTACAAGGGGCGCAGATACGGCAGAATTTTTTCCCGCAGGTCGCCCGGGAGAAATCCGAGCGCCTCGCCGGCTTCGACCGCGGGCCGGGTGAGGATGACGCGCTCCACTTGATTCTTGAGCAACGCGTTCACGGCCGCGGCCATTGCCAGGTAGGTCTTGCCGGTCCCGGCCGGTCCGATTCCGAACACGACGGGATGCGCGAGCATCGACTGCAAATAAAGTTTCTGGCCCAGCGTCTTCGGCACGATCGTCTTGCGATTCGTGGTAATCACCAGGGGCTGTTCCAGCAGGCTGCGCAACTGGGAGCCTTCGCCGCGGGCAAACGCATCGGCGATCCGATGAAAATCCGGCGTCCGAATGGTCACGCCCTGGCCGCGGGCTTCGTTGAGAAACGTAAAGAGGGCCTCCGCGGTCGCGATCTGTTCGGCGTGCCCGTCGAGTTTGAGCCAGTCATCGCGGGTGACAATTTTGACGCCCAAGGCGCGCTCCACGTGAACGAGATTTTCCTCGCGCGAGGCGTAGAGGGAACTCAGGTGCCGCGGACTCGGGAAGTGCAGGGTCTTGGAAGGCAAGGAGGACGTTTTCATACCGCGCGGGAGGTGTTTATAACGACGGCACGGACGCCGTTCCGGTTGGGCCCACCGGCGCGGTTTGGGAGGAATCGAGCGCCGCCACGGCCTGCGCCAGGCGCTCCCACGTGGCGTCGAGCGATTGCGGGAGGATGCGCGTCTGGCCGAGCACAGGCATGAAATTGTTATCGCCGCTCCAGCGTGGCACGATGTGGCCGTGGAGATGAGCAATACTGCCGCCGGCAACGGCCGCCCCTAGATTAAACCCAATGTTGAACCCTTCGGGCCGCAGGGCGGAGGTCAGCAGGGTTTTCCCCAGGATGATTTCCTCGAAGAGATCCGCTCGTTCCTCGGTGCCCAGCTCCGTCACATCTGTCACCTCACGGAATGGCACCGCCAGCAGGTGGCCCGGGTTGTACGGAAAGCGATTGAGGATCAGATAGGAATGCTGCGAGCGGTGGACGATCAGCGCGGCGCGATCGTTTCCCAAGGCGGGAAGCTCGGCGAACGGACGCTGCATCGCGGCGGGGTAGCGCGGTGCCTCGATGTATTCCATCCGCCAATGGGCGTGAAGCTGCTGCATGAGTGCGTGGATGAAGGAAATTCCCGGTTGGGGAAGTCCAGAGCAAAAGGCGGCCTTCCGGCAAAGTCAAAACCCGGGTTCAGCGGGCGCTCTTATGGGGTGTCGGAGAAGTTCTTAGCTGCCATTCAGGTCTCCGGTGTAGAAATTACGTTGGACGATAGAGATGAACGGCTTTTGAGAAAGGCGCTAGCCGAAGAGCGGTTTCGTTGTTTCAGTACTGCGAACATGTCTGAACCAACCACCTCCACCCGTCGCGTTGTGATCACCGGGATTGGCGCTGTCACCCCTTGTGGAAACAGCGCGGCCGAGACTTGGAGCGCGCTGATCGCCGGCCGCAGCGGAATCGGTCGCATCACCCGTTTCGATCCCACCGGTTGCACGGCGCAGATCGCCGGCGAGGTGCGCGATTTCGATCCGGCACGTCCGCTCCCGGCTCCGTTGCAACCCCGCCCTGGGGTCGATCCGATCACCCAGGCGTTGTCGCAGAAAGATGTGAAAAAGTTTGGTCGTTTCACGCACCTGGGAGTGGCCGCGGCCGCCGAAGCGTACGCCGATTCCGGCATCGATGCGCATCGCGCCACGCTCTCGTCCGAGCGCATGGGGGTGAATCTGGGCGTAGGCTTGGGTGGACTTCCGGAAATGGAAGCGATGCACGACACGTGGAAAGCGGGCGGTTTTCGCAAGATTTCGCCTTTCTTCATCATTCAGATCGCCCCTAATTTGCTCGCCGGTCAGGTGAGCCTGCTGCTCGATTTCCGCGGTGCCAACATGAGTGTGGCCTCGGCCTGCGCCACCAGCGGACACGCCTTGGGCGAAGCCGCCGCGGCCATCATTCGGAATGACGCCGACGTGATGCTGGCCGGTGGCGCCGAATCGACGGTGACCCCGCTCGCCATCGGGGCCTTTGCCCAAATGCGTGCGCTCTCCACCCGTAATGACACGCCGGAAACCGCATCACGGCCGTACGACACGTCGCGTGACGGTTTCGTGCTCTCGGAAGGCTCCGTTGTATTCATGATCGAGGAACTGGAACACGCCCGTAGCCGCGGTGCCCGGATCTATGCCGAGTTGCGCGGTTATGGCGCATCGGCGGATGCCTATCACTTGTCATCGCTTGCGCCCGGAGCGGAAGGCTCCGCACGTTCCATGCGAGCGGCCCTGGCGCGCGCCAACCTCAAGCCGATCGAGATCGACTATGTCTCCGCGCACGCGACGTCGACCCCAGGCGGTGACGGTGAGGAAGCGGCCGCAATCGCGAACGTGTTCGCCGAGAACAAAGCTGATTTGCACGTGAGCGCCGTTAAATCGATGACCGGCCACTTGCTGGGCGGCGCCGGTGCGATGGGCGTCTTTAGCGCCACCCTTGCGATTCATCACGGGATTGTCCCTCCCACGATCAACCTGGAAAACGTCGACCCGGTGTGCGGCGATCTCGGCCTGAATTTCACGCCGAAAGTCGCGGTACACAAACCGGTCCGGGCGGCCTTGGCGAACAGCTTCGGCTTCGGCGGAACCAACGCCTCGATCGTTGTCGCCCGGGTTTGAGCCGGAAATTTGTTCCCTTCCATGTCATTGCGCGGCAATCCAGGTCGACGGATTAAAGTAGGGCGGGTCTGTGACCCGCCGTAAGCCGGTCACAGACCTGCCCTACGCTTCGCGCGCTTTTGTTACACGCCACCCGCGCGCCCTTTCTCACTTCACGGCTTGCGCGGTCGGTGAGGCCGCCGCCGGCGTGCCCTGGGCCTTCGGCGTTGGGAATACGGTCACCCGACTCGCGCGGTCCTCGGCGAGATACCGCTGCGCGAGTTCCCCGATTTCCTCCTTCGTGATCGCCTCGTTGTCGGCGTAACGCGTCCGGCTCCATTCCAGCACTTCCGGCCGTTCCTGCGCCCGCGCCAGCACGGCGCTGAGCCAGTATGGGTTGGTGCGCGCGGATTCGCGCAGGCTCGTCAGCACCGGTTTCTTGGCGCGTTCGAGTTCGTCATCGCTGACGCCCTTGGCCGCAATATCCGCGGCGATTTGGACGATGATATCGGCCACCTGTTTCGCGCGCGGCGGATCCACGGTTACGCTCGCCTGCATGTATCCGAAACCTGGGTATATGTCGCTGGCGGCGCTGCCCACGCCGGGGCTGTAGGCATCGCCGAGTTCTTCCCGCACCTTCAAACGCAGCCGGTCGCTAAACACTTCCCCGAGCAAGTTGAGCCGGCGCGCCCGGCGGATTTCGCGGCCGTCGGTGGTCGGCCAGAAAAGAGCGACGTTTCCCTTCGGAATCTCCGTGGCGATGGTGAACTCCCGGTTGAACGGCTCGGTCGGGAAACTGACCTTCCGCAAGTCGGCGAGCACCGGCTTTGGTTCGCGCTTTGGCAAGGCCCCCAAGGTTTTGGCAACCGCGTCGATCGTTGCATCGATGTCCATGTCGCCGACGATCGCGATCTCGATCGCGCCTCGCGAGAGTTCCGGTGTGACCCACGCGCGCACTTCGTCGAGGTTGCGTTTCATCATTTCATCCTTTGGTGGCAGCCCGAAGCGATGGTCGCCACTCGCGAGGAGGCGCGGCACTTCCAGGTTGAAGGGTCCGCCGGCGGTGTGCTCGAAACTGAGATAGATTTGTTCAATCGCTTTCTTCGCCTGCCGGGCCGCTTCGGGGCGGAAACCCGGATCAGTAATGCGCGCGGCCACTAACTGCATCTGGAGGAGAAGGTCTTCCTGGTTTGTCACGCCGCTGAGGACGAATGCATCGCCGCCGGCACTGAACCCGGCCCCGACCGTTTTGCCGGCGAGGATCCGCCGCAGATCGTCGACGCTGTGCTGGCCGAGGCCGCCTTCCGTGTAACTCTGACCGGTGTAGAACGCCAAGCCCGGCCGATCGCGCGGTTCGGTGAGCTGACCCGATCCGATCCGCACACTCATGCGAATGCGATTCGCCTCAAAATCGGTCTTTTTCAGATTGAGACGCACGCCGTTGTCGAAAGTGAGCAGCGTCACGTCGAGGTCCGCGACATGTTCGCGCTTGGTGACTTTTCCGGCAGGGCCAAAATCGGTGTAGGCCCAGGCGGCCGCGGCGATTTCTGTCGGTGGCGCAACGGCGACCGTGTTTGATTTTTCATAGACAGCGGCGATCGCCGCCTCGCCTTCATTACCGGCCGGGATCGGGGCGTTGCCCGTCACCATGATCAAGCGGTGCGGGGCACTCCACGTCGTGCGCAGGGCGGCCACGCAGTCTTCGACCGTTACCTTTTCCAGCACGGGCGCATAGAGCGCGAGATCGTCGGACGGTGTGGTGAACACCTCGCGCTCGAGCAATCCGTTCGCGATTTCATCGGCCAGCTCGGTCGAGCGGCGCGTTGAGGCGGTCTTCGCCGCCTGCTCCAGGCTGTTCCGGAACGTGGCGACCCCTTCCTGTAACTCCGCCGCCTGAAAGCCGTGCTCGAGGGCGCGGCGCAATTCCTGATCGGCGACGGCGAGCGCGTCGGCCCATTGATCGCCGCGGGTCGAAAGCGACATCACGGTCTGTCGATAGAAACGGTAGGCTTCACCGGCTCCGGCGCTGCCGCGGATGAAAGGTGCGCCTTCCGTGCGCGCAAGCATCGCCAGGCGTCGGCTGAGCATGGCATGCGCGAGCGTGCGCGGCAGATATTTCAGCCGGTTTGCGGCGGTGTCAGGCTCGGGTGAATATGGCACGACCGTCGCGATCGTGACGTTGGTGTCGGGCGCTTCGGGCTCGGCGTGATGAAAAACACTCACGCCATCGGGATGCTGTACGCGGCCGAGATCCGGCTGGTCGCGGGCGGGTGCGCGGGGTTCGAGGGAGGCGAACGCCGCGAGGATCTTCTGCTCCATCGCTTCGACGTTGATATCGCCCACCACGACCAGCGACATGAGTTCGGGACGATACCAGGTGTTGTAGAAATCCAGAAACTCGTCCCGACCGGCGGTGGAAATGATTTCGTTGGTGCCGATGACATCGCGCTTGGCGAACATCGTGTCGCGCAGGAGGAAATTATTGGTCGCGAGCCAGGTGCGATAACCGACGGAGTCCCGCGTGCGTTTTTCGCTCAGGATGATGCCGCGTTCCTTTTCGATCTCGGGAACCTGCAGCAGCAAACCGCCCGCGTAATCGCGGAAGACCTTCAATCCTTCGACGATATCTTCCGGCTTGGTCTCGGGCAATTCGATCAGATACAGCGTGCGGGTGTACCACGTGCTCGCATTGGTATCGCCGCCGAAACTCATGCCCATGCGTTGAAAGAATTCGATCAACGTGCCCGGCGGATAATTTTCGCTGCCGTTAAACGCGAGATGCTCGAGGAAGTGGGCGAGGCCGAGTTGCTTTTCAGTTTCGTGCACGCCGCCGGCTTCGATCAGCAGACGCATCGAGGCGCGTTCGCGCGGCTCCTGGTTGGGGCGAATCACGTAGCGCAGGCCGTTGGGCAGGGTGCCGAAGCGCGCCGCCGGGTCCGGCTTGAGATCGCTCTGGGTGTGGGAAAAAGGGATGGCCGCGCTGACAGCCGAAACGAAAACCGCCGTGGCAAGGACGAGCAGGGGAATGCGACGCATGAGCATAGTGCCCCACAAACGCACAAAAGCCGCAAAAGGAAAACGTCGGGTGGTTTTGCTGCCGGGCGCGATTGCGGTGTCGGACGCCGGATGAAACCGGCGTTCCTGCCGGGGTTTGTCTTTGTCGATCCGCCCGACTCCATGGCCAACAGGAAATGTCCCCCGCCGCTTTGAGAGTGGGATTGCTTCGGGTGGGGTGCCAGCGCCATGACATGGCGG
>CAYVDZ010000313.1:0-6402 GCA_964450575.1 uncultured Opitutus sp. | reverse complement strand
CGAACGAGGCGGACGAGGCTTCTGCGGAGCCGGAAAAGATGCCGGTGGTCCTGTCGATCGGAAGCATTGAAGGCCGGAAAAACCACGTCGCGCTGTTGGAGGCGTGCGAACAACTTTGGAGCCAGGGAGAACAGTTTCGTCTGCACCTGATCGGTCTGGCGCATCCGCAAACCGGGGCGACGGCGCTGGCGCGGATTCGCGAGCTGCAAGCTCGCGGTCGGCCACTGCGCTACGATGGACCGGTTAAAGACGCGGCGGTCGAAGCGGCCTATGCGGCGAGCACGTTTACGGTTTATCCATCATTGATGGAAGGCTTTGGGCTGCCGGTTCTGGAAAGTCTTCGGCATGGCAAACCCTGCATCTGCTCGGCGCGCGGGGCGCTGGGAGAATCGGCTTATGGTGGGGGCTGCATTGCGTTGGAAACGGTCGATGCGCGCTCGTTGGCGCAGGCCATCGGGGAGCTGTTGCAGGCGCCGGAGCACGTTGACCGTCTGGCCTCTGCCGCCCACCTGCGATCGTTCCGCACCTGGTGGGATTACACCTCGGACCTGCGGGCGTGGATGAAGTTATTACGCCGCAGCTGAAGGCCGTTACGGACCACCAGGCCGCCGCCGCCTTTGCATTTGCAATAGGCATGGCGCCTGCTCAGCTTGCCGACCCCAATGGCGCTATCTTTCTTCACCAGAAACAAAAAGACCCTGCTGACGCGCTGTCGTGACGATTACCCGACAAAAATGCGTCTAAAGTACGCACCTTATTACCATGCCATGGAGTCCCAGCGTGGGACGACGGTGCGACTCGACGGCAAGGACATGGTGATGCTTTCGAGCAACGATTACCTCGGGCTTTCGTTTCACCCCAAGGCCATCGAGGCGGGTCGGGCGGCGTTGCTGAAATGGGGCACGAGCACAACGGGGGCGCGCACGTCGAACGGCTCACGGGCCTGTCACGTTGAACTCGAGGAAAAGCTAGCGGCGTTCCTCGGCCGGGAAGCGTGTCACATTCACGCCGCCGGTTATCTTTCGTGTCTCTCAAGTATTGCCTCGTTCGCTCAGAAAGGCGACGTAATCCTCGCCGACAAGAACATCCATTCGTGTCTGTGGGATGGCATTCGGTTGTCGATGGCGACGGTCGAGCGTTTCTCGCACAACAATCCTGACGATCTGCGGGACGTGCTCACCGCGGTAAGTTCGGATGTGGCCAAGATGTTGGTGATCGAAGGCGTGTATTCGATGGAAGGACACATCGCGCGGCTGCCGGAGATTGCGGAGATCGCGGAGGACAACGGTTGCTTCACGGTTCTCGACGACGCGCATGGCTTTGGTGTTCTCGGAAGGCAAGGTCGCGGAACGGCTGATCACTTTGGGCTTAACGACAAGGTCGATATCATTTGCGGCAGCATGTCGAAGTCGCTGGCAAGCACGGGCGGCTTTGTCGCCGCTTCGACGGAGGTCATTGAGTATCTGCGCACGAACTCGAAGCAGACGATTTTCTCCGCGGCGATCAGCCCCAGCCAGACGGCGTGCGCACAGGCTTCGCTCGAACTGATGCAGACGGAGCCCGAGCACCTGGAAAAGCTGTGGTCGAATACGCGGAAATATCGCGCGATCCTCAAGTCTCTGGGCTTGGACACGTGGGAGAGCGAAACCCCGGCCGTGCCGATCGTGCTCGGTTCCAAGGAGCGGGTTTATCCCTTCTGGAAAGCGTTGCTCGAAAAAGGCGTCTTCACCGTCATGTCGATCGCGCCGGCGGTGCCGGCCGGCAAGGATCTCATTCGCACGGCAATCTCCGCGCTGCATACCGACGAGCAGCTGGCAAAGATCGCTGATGCGATGGCGTACGCAGTGAAGAAACTGTAGTCGGCGGGCGGTGCGGCGCCGGCGGCCGTTTCAGCGAGACGGCCGTGATACGTTCGGGCCACGACCACCCATGAGTAGAGGGCCGAACGCCGCCCGACTGGCACCGGCGTTGTCTTCGGCGACGTTCTTGGGGGGAGCCGCTACTCGTCAGCTCTTACTGTACACACTATAGTCATTATGACCGGGGCCATTCCGGACCGAATTTGCAGTGATTTTGTCACATCCCTATATCCTTTCCTACGTCCGACCACCTCGTAGTCTCCAGGGGATAAAGCAAAGGTCACGGAGTTAAACTTCTGCGGCACACGCGTATTTGTAACGCTCACCCACGTATTGAAGTCGGACGTTAGCGTGATTTGCACCGGCGGGGCGGCGGACTCTGCCTGCCCTGCAATGGCTCCAACCATTGCACACAAGAGAAGCGCCATTGCAGCCATGCCTTTCATGCCGGTTAGACGTCGATCTCACGCGAACGCTCATTTTTTGCCGGTGAGACAGAATCGCCTAAGGGACTAAGCCGGTCGACCCGCCTGGAGAGCCACCTTTGAGGTCGCCCGGAGTGAATGGCGCTCGCTCGCTCCTCTCATCAGTCACATCGCCAGACAACCTACGGGCACACCACCATCTTGATATCCGTCCCCTGCGCCGCCAGCGCCCGGCGGAACGCCGTTTCTGCCTCACTCAGGGGAAGTCGCGTGGTCCACGTGCGCGCATCCACCTTGCCGGCCGCCATCAAGTCCAACGCCAATTGCAGTTCGCCGAGCGTCGCCGCGTACGAACCGAAGACTTTCTTCTCCGGCAGCGTCACTCCAAACGAATCCAGCGTGATCGCGTTTTCATGCAGTCCGATCCACACCACGCCACCTCCCGCCCGAGCCGCATCGAGCGCCGTGCGTTTTGTCACCCCGCCTCCCACCGCATCGACGGCGAGATCCGCGCCTTCGCCACCCGTGAGTTCGCGCACGACCTCGCCGATATTCTCCTCGCGCGGATTGATCGTGCGCACCGCGCCCAGTCGCTTCGCCACCGCGAGGCGCTCCGGACTCAAATCCGCCACCACGACCTTGATGCCGCGCAACACCTGCAGCGCCTGCTGACAAAACAGCCCAATCGGCCCCGCGCCAATCACGAGCGCCAACGTGCACGGCAGGTGCTCCGTGAGCCGCGTCACATGAATGCCATTCGCCAGCGGCTCCGCGAGACACGCCTCTTCCGCCGACAATACATCCGGCCATGGCAGCAAACAACGCGCGGGCACATTGACATACTCCGTAAAGGCGCCCGGCCGGTTCATCCCAAAAATCTGCCGCGTCGCACACAGATGCGAGTCACCCCGTTCGCACCGCACGCAGCGCCCACACGGTACGAGCGAATTGCTGACGACTCGTGCGCCCTGCGACCATCCGCGCACATCGGCGCCGAGCGCCTCGACCACGCCGCAAAACTCATGCCCCATCACGAGGGGCGGCGGACGGCGCGGGCTTCGATTCTTGAACGCCTCCAGTTCGCTCCCGCAGATTCCACAGGCGGCGACGCGCAGCGTGACCTCATCGGGCAACGGAGCCGGAGCATCCGGAACGATCGCATTTTCAATTCGCTCGAACTCGGGGTAAAGCAGCGCGCGCATACTCCGCGATATCATCGGTCGTCGGCGGCAAGGCAAGGCTCGGGTTAGCGGTCGGGAGTGACACAGGCATTCGTGCCTGTTCCGTGATCCGGAAATGACAGACAGGAATGTCCGTCTCACGCTTCAATCCACAGGAGTGATCGCTGCCACCTCGCCGGCGGAGGCGCGATTGAAACGCCGGTGAGGGTTGACGTACGCCGCACCTCGCGTTCGCGTACAGGCGATATTGGCATGGAGGCACTCACGTAATGGAAACCATCATCGCAGGGCTGCGTCGCTCATTGGGCGGCGCCGCTTTTCTGGTGCTGTGTCTCTTCGTCCCGGGCGCCACGCCCGCGCTTGGGCAGCCAGCTCCGGGCTACAAATCCGTGCGGCTCTTCGGCGTCGACTATGTAAGCGCCGCCGAATTCGCCCAACGGTTCGGGCTCACCGCCCAATGGATCGTTCCTCAGAAAAAACTCCGGCTGAAGAGTCAGTGGACCACGCTCGATCTAGCAGCCGACAGCATCGAGGTCTGGTTGAACGGATTGAAGCTCTTCCTCGGCGAACCCGTCGTGAGTCGCAGCGGTACGCTTTATCTCGGGCGCCGCGACGCCGAGCAACTGCTGCGTCCGATCCTCTCGCCCGGCTCGGCGAAACCGGCACCCACACTGCGCACGATCGTGATCGATCCGGGCCATGGCGGGAACGACCCGGGCAACCAAAACTCTCGGCTCAAACTCACCGAGAAAACCTTCACGCTGGACGTCGCGAAACGACTGGAGCGCCTACTGAAGGCTCAAGGTTACCGCGTGGTGCTCACGCGTACGAACGACCGCCGCGTCGAACTCGATGAGCGCACCGAGATTGCGAGGAAAGCCCGCGCCGATCTGTTCATCAGCATTCATTTCAACGGCTTCTCCTCCTCACGGGTTTCGGGCACCGAAACGTTCATCATGACCCCGCGGTATCAGCGCTCCAGTCCCCAGGCGGAACGGACCGCCAGCATGGTTTCAACGAACTTTCCTTCCAACCGGTTCGATCATTGGAACGCGCTGCTCGGCTATCAGATGCACCGTCAACTGGTGCAGCATCTCAAACAAGAGGACCGTGGGTTGAAGCGATTCCGCTACCGCGTGCTCAGTACAATCGAATGTCCGGCTGTGCTCGTGGAAGCGGGCTTCCTCTCGAATGACGCCGAAGGCCGCAAAGTCGCGTCACCTGCCTACCGACAAAAGATCGCCGAAGCGATTGCCGCCGGCGTGAAGGCCAACGCCACCACGCTCGCCAGCCTGCGGCGATGACACCTGTTTTGCTTCGCGTACTCCGCGTCTAAATTCAGGGCGGATTGCCGTCCGGACCGATCGCGACTCTTCCGCCCTCGAGTCGATCCTCACTTCAAATGATGCAGGACGAACTCGCGCCACGTCGCGTGGTCGCCGGGACCGGGAGCAATCTTCAATGCCAGGATTTGAGCGACCACCGGCACGCCCACTTCCCGGCAGCGGTCGTACAGCAACTGCGAGTGTTTCGGGTGATGTAAAAACTGGCTGGTATTCTCCAGCGTCAGATCCGGCTGTGAGGCCGAAATGAAGACAGGCGGATCATCCTTGGAAATGAGCCCAAGCATATCGCAGTCGGCCCGGAGTTTCCGTCCCTCCGAGCTCTCCATTTCCTCACGCGTGTTCAACCCGATCAGCTCGGGGGACAGATAGCGGCCGCCAAAGCGCCGCATGGCATCCGCCCCGAATACCTCGGTCCAACGGAGAAAATCATAACTGAACTGCCCCTGCATCGATCCCGCACAGACGAGCCGCGTCGACTCGCGCAACACCGGGTCCGCATGCTGCGGATCCGCCAGATCATCATGAAACGCCAGCCAGAGCGATGTCCCCGCCCCGGCCGAACTGCCATAGGCCGCAAAGCGCGCCTTGTCGACGTTCCAAGCCTCTGCCTGGGCGCGGATGAATTGAATCGCCCGCGCGCAATCGCGGAGCACGTCCGGCAGCGAAGCGTTTGCCGAAAGATAACGATAGTTGATCGCCGCAAACGACACCCCCGCATCCAGACACTGCTGAATGATGCGATCAGTGCGAATGCGTGCTTTATCTCCGGATACAAATCCGCCGCCGTGAATATAAACAACAACCGGCGTGGGCGCGTCCGACTTCGCCGCCCAGAAATCCAGCACGTTCCGTTCGTGCGGTCCGTAACGGACGTCCGCTCGAGTCGGCACGGAGCCGCGGGCGGCGGACGCAGTGGCCGCCGCTGGGCCGCGCCGCGCCGGCGCACCCGACGCGACGCCCGCACCGCCTCCGCGCCTCTGGTCCGCATACGCGCGCGCCTCTTGCTCCGTGAGGACGCCGTCGCGATTTGCATCCGCCTCGGGAAAACGCAGAAGCAACGCCTGCAATCGTTGCGCAGTAAGGTCGGTGGTTCCCGGGGTCTCCGCGGCGGAAAGTCCCAGCGCCACCAACGCACTACACACATAGGAACGCAGGCGAAGCATCATGAAGGAAAGCAGTGTCGCAACCCGGATCGCGCTTCAACGCCGTTTTAACGACGGGGGACGCGAAAAGCGCGGAGGCGAAGGAGTAAATCGGAAAAGCGGGAAAGCTGAAATCGGGAAAAGTGGATCCACTTCCTTCGCGTCTTCTGCGTTTCAAAATCGGAGTGGCTCATTTTTTCGGCTGCACCGAAGTCGAGCCGTAGCCCGGGCGACGTGTACGCGGAAATTACTCCCTCTCGTTCAGTTTCCCCGTCACGAGGCGAACGAGTTCAGCTTCATCGATGATGGCCACTCCGAGCGCGCGGGCTTGGTCCAGCTTCGCGCCTGGCTTCTCACCCGCGACCACGTATTGCGTGGCGCGGCTCCCCGCGCTGGCGATCTTGCCGCCGGCGCCGACAATTTTCGCGGTGGCCTGCGCTCGCGTGAGC
>CAYVDZ010000312.1:0-6421 GCA_964450575.1 uncultured Opitutus sp. | reverse complement strand
CCGCACGTCTGTGGCTCCGACTCCGATTTTCTCCATCACCCGGCGGATCCGCCGGTCGTCGCCCGGAAAACCCGGATCGAGCAGCACGACGCCGTCGCCATCCACCAGCACGTGAGGAACACTCATCACGCCCCGGACGTGAAACAAACCCGGCGGCCACGATGCTGAACCAGTCGACATGGGACGACTCCCGGGGACCACGATTGCCGACTGCCGCTCCCGTCAGACTTAGCAACGTCCGTGCGCCGCCAGCCCTGAGCTGGCAGCGGCGCGTTTCACATGACTCCAGCGCCAGCTGTTGAGCTCGGGCCAGCGGCCGACGGTGAGGCGCACTTCGATTTCATCGCCGACTTCGAAATCATCGCGCTCCGTCCGCAGGATCCGGAAGCCCCAATGCGGCGCGCGTCCCGCATCCAACGGATCGGAACTGAGCGAGAGATCAGTATCGACCCGTGCCCGGAAGAAAACCGCATACCCATCGAGCCGCCCCGCATTCACGACCGTGCGCGTGAAGGTGATCTCGTGCGACAAATCGGTTTCGTTGAGAGTGTGCAGATCGATGGATAACACCGGCTGCGGTTCGCCGAGAAAATGGTCGACGAGATTCAGATCACTGCTGGCGAGATGATAATAACTCGTCTCCTGCGGCCGGTTCCGCTCGAGGCTTGAGTAATCATAGCCGTGGACATCGAGTTCCCAAATGAAGGGCACGAGCCGGTCATCGTTGATCTTGATCGGTTCGCAATAGAACTCGAAAATGCTCGGAAGAATCAGGCCGCCCGGTTTGAGCACGCGATCGCGCAGATCGGTCACGTTTGCCACCATCGATTCGTCAAAGAGGCAGTCGCCCATCTGCTCGTGCAGGATAACGTCGACGGGCTCGCTCACCGTGAACTTCGTGCTGTGCATTGCGATGAATTCGACGTTCTCGATCTGATTCTCCACCGCCAGCGTTCGGGCATGAGTTAGAATATCGGAGTGATCGATGGCGTAAACATGAGCCGCCCCGCGACGTGCCGCCAAGGCCGCGAGGATGCCGGTTCCGGTGCCCAAATCGATGACGCGGTCACCGGGTTGAATGTGACGCGTGATCGCCGCGTGGTAGAAACTCATGCGCGGCCGATCCGCCAGCATTCGCTCCTGCTCATGAAAGCCGGCAAACATCCGACCGTTATGATCGCGGTAATCGTCCTCGGCCGATTGCTCCGCCGAGGGATAAACCCACGCCGCCAAACCCGGTCGGGCGTCAATCCACATGCGACTGCTCGCGAGAAAGCGCCGACCGGCCGCGAAGGCCCGGGCACTGAGACGTTGCAGAAGGTGGGATGACATGTTCAGGCAAACCAAACCACGGACCCGCCGAGAACACAAAACAAAGGCAGGGCGCGAAGGCACTAAGCCGGTAATATCCTCCACGTGAGCAAGATGTCGTCCCTCCTCAAGGCCGGGCTCGGCCACCCGACGACCCAAATCGAAGTCACATTTCGACCCCTTTCAGCAACCCACCGGTCAATCCGGGTCGCGTCCCACACGATAAACGCATCGCTTGGCTCGCGCTCGTGCACGGATCACGCTGCGCTCTCGCCATGAGATCCGCGTCACCTGCCACCCCTTCCCTCAAGAAGCGCGGCCTGCATCCCCGCAATCGGCACGCCGCGGGCTACGACTTTCCAGGCCTGATCGAAAGTTGCCCGCCGCTGACGCCATTTGTGCGCCCGAGCCCGACCGGCACGCCGACGATCGATTTTGCCGACCCGGCTGCGGTCATGACGCTGAACCAGGCGTTGTTGAAACGTGATTACGGCGTCGCGCATTGGGACCTCCCGCGGGGTTATCTTTGCCCGCCCATTCCGGGTCGCGCCGATTACATCCACCATCTCGCCGACTTGCTGAGCGACGTTAGCTCAAGGGGCATTCCGCGGGGCCGGAAAGTGGCGGTGCTCGATCTCGGCGTTGGTGCGAACTGTGTTTATCCCATCATTGGTGCGAGCGAGTACGGCTGGAGCTTTGTCGGCACGGACATCGATCCGATCGCTGTCGCTTGGGCCCGCCAAATCGTCGCGGCCAATCCCAAGTTCGCCGACCTGATCGAGTGCCGCCTGCAACCCTCGGCCCTCGACCTCTTTCGCGGCATCGCGAAACCACGCGAACGTTTCGCGGCGTCGATTTGCAATCCCCCCTTCCACGCCTCGCCGGAGGAGGCGGCGGCCGGTGCGCTGCGCAAGGCGAGAAACCTCCGCGGCAAGAAAGTCACCAAGCCCGTCCTGAATTTCGCCGGCCGCAACCACGAGCTGTGGTGCGAGGGCGGAGAGTCCGGTTTCATCCAGCGGATGATCGCGCAAAGCGCGGAGCAACCCGGACTCTGCGGATGGTTCACCACCCTCGTATCCAAACGGGAAACACTGCCGGCGCTTTATCGCGCTCTCGCGGCGGTGAAGGCCACGGAGGTCAGGACGATCGACGTTGCCCACGGCCAAAAAAACAGCCGCATCCTCGCGTGGAAATTTTCGTCCTCGAGCGCTCATTCGTGAGCTCAGGTTTGAGGTCGTAGGGCCCGAGCTCGCTCGCGGTCTCCCGCGGGAAAGAAGTACCTTCCGCACTCCGAGTTTTTCCATTTCCCGATTTTCCAATTTTCCGCTTTTCCCTCGTCATGAAACTATTCCTCCTGGCGCTTCTCGTGTTCGCCGGTGGCTCGCTGCGGCTCGCCGCACAAGCCTACGATATTGTGATCCGGAACGGCCGGGTGATCGACGGAAGCGGCTCCCCGGCGATCGTTGGCGATGTGGCCATTCGCGGTGATCGCATCGCCGCCATCGGGAGGATCGCCGCCACCGGCCGGGTCGAAATCGACGCGACCGGGAAAGTCATCGCCCCCGGGTTCATCGATGTGCACACGCATTCCGAAAACATCACCGCGCTTCCACTCGGTGAAAATTTCGTCCGCATGGGCGTCACCACCATTATCAGTGGAAACTGCGGCAGCTCGGAAACAGATGTGGCGGCCTATTTCGCCGGGATCACCCGCACCGGCGTCGCCCTCAATGTCGGCACGCTCCTCGGTCAGGGCTCGGTGCGCGGACACGTCATGGGCGGCAGTTTCATGCGCCCGCCCACCGAGGCCGAGCTGGACCAAATGCGGAGCCTCGTTCGTCAAGCGATGGCCGACGGCGCCGTGGGCCTCAGCACCGGCTTGATCTATCTGCCGGGCACGTTCTCCAAGACCGAAGAGATTATCGAGCTGGCGAAAGTCGTCGCCGCGCACGACGGGATCTATGTCAGCCACATGCGTGGCGAATCGCATCCGCAAATCTTCGACTCGCTCAACGAACTCGCGCGCATCGCCCGCGAAGCCAGGATCCGCGCGCAGGTTTCCCATCTCAAGTTGAGTGGACCATTGGCGTGGGGACGCGCCGACGAGGTGATCGCATTTCTCGATACGTTACGCGCCGAAGGGCTCGATATCGCCCAGGATCAGTACGCCTACACCGCCTCGAGCACGGGCATTGCCACACTCGTGCCGGCCTCGGCCCGCGAAGGTGGCACCAAGGCCTTTACCGCGCGGCTCGCCGATCCCGAACAGAAGGCGCGCATCATCACGCAAATGAAGGCCAGCCTGCGCCAAGCGGCGCGCGCTGACTACACCTACGCTGTGATTGCGAGCTACCGTCCGGACCCGCGCTTGCACGGCAAGACAGTGCCCCAGGCCGCCCAGCTTATCCACAATTCGGATACGCTCGATGCCCAAATCGAAACCGTGCTCGAGATCGTGGCGAAGGGCGGCGCGCAAGGCGTTTTCCACGGCATGCACGAACCCGATCTGCAGCAATTCATGGCGCTTCCGCACACCATGATCGCGTCGGATTCGGGTCCGCGGAAATATCAGGACGGCGTCCCGCACCCCCGCGGCTACGGCAATAACGCGCGCGTCCTGTCCCGCTACGTCCGCGAGCTGAAACTGCTCTCCCTCGAAGAGGCGGTGCGCAAGATGACATCTCTGCCGGCCCAGACGTTTCGCTTGAAGAATCGTGGCGAACTGAAGCCCGGTTTCATTGCGGATGTGGTTATCTTCGACCCGGAGACGGTCGCGGCGCCGTCCACGTTCGAGGACCCGCATCACTACGCGGTCGGGTTCAGCGACGTCATCGTCAACGGTGTGCCGGTGATCCGCGACGCAACGTTCACCAGCGCGCGGCCGGGCCGGCCTGTTCGGTTGAAAGATGAATGACTTTTTGAGTTCGATTGCACCGGTGCCACGCCGGGCAATTCGCGGCGGTCCATCGCCTGAGTTCCCCCCGCCCGGAGTGAGCGAACTAAACTCGTGATCATGTCCCGCATCGTCATTGTAACCTACGGCTCGCTCGGCGACCTGCATCCCGCGATCGCGCTGGCGCGGGGTTTGCAGACCCGCGGTCACGACGTTGCGATTGCGAGCAGCGAACCCAGTCGCGCCCTGCTCGATGCGGCCGGTGTGCCCTTTCTTCCGGTTCGGCCGGACCTGTCGCCTGGCGATCAAGCGCTGATCCAGCGAATCATGGATGGCCGGCGCGGCTCGGAAGTCTTGATGCGCGATGTCGTGTACCCGGCCGTACGCCCCATGTATGAGGATCTCGCGGCGATCGCCCCGGGCGTCGACCTGTTCATCGCGAGTGAACTGGCCTGCGCCGTCGCGATCGTAGGCGAACGCCTGCGCGTGCCGTGGGCCTATTTCGCGCTCTCCCCCATCTCGTTTTTTCCCATCCACGACCCGTCCCATTTACCCGGTCCGGCCATCCTCCGGTTGATCCAATCCGGCGGCCCGACCGCGAACCGATTCGTCCTCCGCCTCGCGAAAATGGTTTCGTATCCGTGGTGGAAACCCGTGCGCCGGCTGCGTCGCGAACTCGGTTTGCCGGCGGGGAAGTCCCCGCTCTTTGACGGCAAATATTCGCCGCACCTGAATCTCGCGCTATTCTCTTCGGTCCTGCAACCGCCGCAGCCCGACTGGCCGCCTCACACCGTGCAAACCGGGTTCCTGCTTCATGATGACTCCGGCAGCGGTCCCCACACCCGGAGTCTGCCAGCCGCGGTCGAATCGTTTCTCTCCGGAGGCGAGCCCATCGTGTTTACGCTGGGCTCGGCCGCGGTGAACTTGGCGGGAGACTTTTACGCGCAGAGTACGGCCGCGGCCGAACGCCTGGGTCGGCGCGCGCTGTTGCTCACAGGAAACAACCCGCCTCCGCCCAATCTGCCGCCTTCGGTTCTCGCCTGGGATTATCTCCCCTACGCCCAGATTTTTTCCCGCGCCGCCGCAATCGCGCACCAGGGTGGCGTGGGTACGACCGCGCAAGCGCTGCGAGCGGGGCGGCCGATGCTGGTGATACCCTTTGCGCACGATCAATTCGACAACGCCGACCGCGTGTGCCGGCTCGGCGTCGCGCGCCAGATCACCCGCCATCGCTACACGGCAAAACGCGCCGCCGCCGAGCTCGCGCCGTTACTGGCCGACGTCCGTTACCGCGAGACCGCCGGCCACCTCGCCGCGCGTCTTCAAACCGATCCCGGTGTGGCCACCGCGTGCGCGGCGATCGAAGACGTGCTCGAACGCGCCGCCCCGCGGCCATGACCTGAAACATGCCGCGATAGCCACCACGACAGGTCGTTTGCTCAGGGTCATTAGCCAGCGCACAAAGCGGAGGGATGCGACGATTTCGCCACCGCTGCGCATTGACCGCATCCCCCGATTGGGCCACGTTTTCAACTTATGCACCCCATCAACCGTCGTCACTTCCTCAAAACTGCGGCCGCCACCGGAAGTGGATTATTGATCCTTCCGACCGGAACGCTCTTCGGCCAGAATACCCCGAACAAGAAACTTAACATCGCCCTGATCGGAGTGTGGGGCCGCGGCCTTGCTCATTACGCCGGATTGGAAAATGAGAACGTCGTCGCTCTCTGCGATATCAACGAAACGCGTTTCGCCGACGCCTTGAAGAAGTTCCCCGGGGCCAGGACCTACGTGGATTGGCGACGCTGTCTCGAGCAAAAGGATCTCGACGCCATTGTGTGCTGCACCGCCGACCATACCCATGCGCACATTGCGATGTGGGCCATGAATCGCGGGCTCCATGTCTATATGGAAAAGCCGATCGCGATGAGCGTGGAGGAAACCCGTCTGGTCCGCGCGACGTATCTAAAAAACAAGCACAAGATCGCGACGCAGGCCGGCACGCAGCGCCACGCCAATCCCAACTTCGCCCGCGTCCGCGAGCTCATTCGCGACGGTGCCGTGGGCGAGTTGCGCGGCGTCTTCGCCTGGGGCAACCGCCAGCTCCGCCGCCCCGGTTACTTGCCAGCCGAAGGCACCCCGCCAGCCCATCTGCATTACGATCTGTGGCTCGGGCCCTCGCCGCATCACCCTTATAATCCCGGTTATTTCTCCGGC
>CAYVDZ010000311.1:1898-6449 GCA_964450575.1 uncultured Opitutus sp. | reverse complement strand
AAGGAAGGGTTCCGTGACGGCCATCAGGAGCAACGAAAACATGAGCGCCAACGCTCCGGCTTTCAATCCCCCGACGCCGGTCGGCATTGAGGCCGGGCCACCGGGCGCGACGAACCAGCGATCGAGCCCGCGCAAAGTGAGCCAAAGTCCCAAAAGAATTCCCAGATACTTCAACGCCAGCAGCAGTTGGGGATGCGTCAACGCCAGCGTCAAGTCCTCCAGTCCGGGTTTGCCGAATTCGATCAGGTACGTCGCCACGCGATCGGCTGAATCAGAAAACAACGCCGCCGCATAAATCATCGGCAGCTGATCAGGCGTCACCCGCGCCAAATGGGCGAATTCACTGACGGTTTTGGTGCTGTTCGTCCGCCGCAGCAATTCCGCCAGCTGGCCCCAATCGAGTCGGCGCCCGAGCGACAGCACATCAACAAAAAAAGGTTCCATGTCGCCCAGCTCAGCCTGCGTCAGCGCAGTTTCGGAGAGCGTTCGCAGCTCCCGCTGCAACGGCGCAGAGAGATGTCCGCCTTGATAAAGCAATCCTGTCAGCAGAATGAGCGCATCCAGCGGCTGACCGCCCGCCCGCGTGGCCGGAACAAAGCGGCCGGTCTGCGTGAGTTCGCGCAGTTTCAACAACGATTGCACGCCCATCGAGCCGGATTTCTCCAAATAGGCGCGCAGCGTGTCCCGCGCTTTCTGCGTCACGATAAACGTCAGGACCGGCACGCTTCCCTTGCGGCCAGAATCGGCACGGAGGTTGAAGAGGGGATCGAGAAACGGATCCCATCCGCCCCATGCCATCAATCCCGGCTGCCGCGCCGCATACTGGTCGATCGCGGCAGCGAGCGCGGGCGCATTTGGATCGTTCGTCGCCTGCGCGGCGGCCAGGATCATCGCGGCGGGACCGATCTTCTCGACCTCGACGAGGTCCCGACCGTACGCAACCAGACTCGGGGTGCGTTCACCCGCCGCACGCAGCAGCGCGGGGCTGACGGACTTCAGGTTTACCGGCAGGGTGAACGCCAGCGCCGCAATCACCAAGCCCAGCACGACGAGCACGGGAGCAGTGAACGACGAAGTCGGGCGAACCTGGATCGAAGCGGAAACGGTCATTTAGCGGAACAATTTATTTGCCGGCGGGATTTGGCAAACCCACGCTGCGGGATATTACGACCGATGGCGCTCAGAATTGTTCACTTTAACGATCCGGTTTTACGCACGCAGGGGGAGAAGGTTACTAAATTTAACGCCTCCCTGACGGACCTTGCCGATCAAATGATCGACGCGATGCACGAGGCCGCGGGAATCGGTCTGGCGGCGCATCAAGTCGGGCGTTCCCTGCAGTTTTGCGTGGTGGATCTCCGGGAGTCGGACGCGGATTTCACTTGGAACTTGGATGGAGCCCGCCCGCCGCTCGATCTTTTCATGCCGCTCGTGATTGCCAATCCGGTCGTGAAAATGATCCCTGGCACCAAGGAAACCACGTACGAGGAAGGCTGCCTCTCTTTCCCAGAAATCCGTGGCGACGTCATCCGGCCCGATGCGATCAGCGTCACGTTCCAGGACGAACGGGGGGTGTCGCACATCTTGGAATGCGACGGGCTTTTTTCCCGCTGCATTCAGCACGAGGTCGATCATCTCGCCGGGATCCTGTTCATCGAACGGATGGACAAAAAAACGCGGGCCGGCATCGCGGACGCCGTGAAAGCCCTCGCGAAGGAAACCAAGGCCGAGGCCAAAACGTGAGCTTCGCTGCTCTCGCCTGCCGTCTGCCAGCAGTCTTTCATCGCGCGCTCGCGCCGGCCATTTTTGTTTTCCAAAATCCGCGCGCCTTTCCGGCCCGCGCAGTGCAGCATAATCCCAGAGTGCTCCTATGACCCAAAAAGCTGACGGCATGAACTACGCCCCCCAGGGCAAACCCAGCCCGGTGGTGAAGCCCGGCGAATTCACGTTCGCCGCGGCGCACCTCGATCACGGTCACATCTATGGCCAGTGCAACGGACTGATCGAGGCCGGCGCCGGGTTAAAATGGGTCTATGATCCCGACGAGAAGAAAGTCGCCGCCTTCGCCGCGAAGTATCCTCAGGCAAAAGTCGCCCGATCGCTCGATGAGATCCTCGCCGATCCGGGCGTGAACCTCGTCAGCGCTGCCGCCGTCCCCTGCGATCGCGGACCACTCGGCGTGCGCGTGATGGAGGCGGGGAAAGATTATTTTACCGACAAGACGCCGTTCACCTCCTTGAGCCAACTCGATGACGCCAAGGCCGCGGTCGCGCGCACGGGTCGCAAATACATGGTGTATTTCTCCGAGCGCCTTCACGTGGAAGCGGGCATGTACGCCACCGATCTCGTGGCCGGCGGCGCGATCGGTAAAGTTATCCAGGTAATCGGCCTCGGGCCGCATCGCCTCGGCAAGGCCAACCGCCCCGACTGGTTTTTCGAGCGGGCAAAGTACGGCGGAATCTTGACGGACATTGGCAGCCATCAGTTCGAACAGTTCCTCACCTACACCGGCGCCACCGATGCCACCATCACCCAAGCGGCGGTCGGAAACTTCGCCAATCCGGACAAACCGGAGTTCGAGGACTTTGGCGAGGCCTCGCTGCTCGGTGACAACGGCACCTCGAATTATATCCGGGTCGATTGGTTTACCCCCAACGGACTCGGCACCTGGGGTGACGGCCGCACCATTATCCTCGGCACCAAGGGCTATATTGAACTGCGCAAATATATCGATGTCGCCCGCGACAAGGCCGGCGAGAATGTCTATATCGTCGACGATTCCGGTGAACGCTATATCAACGTGACGGGCCAGGTCGGATTCCCCTTTTTCGGGCGTTTGATTCTCGACAGCCTCAATCGCACGGAGAAAGCGATGACCCAGGCGCACGCCTTCAAGGCCGCCGAGCTCTGCCTCCGCGCCCAACTCGCCGCGCGGAAGATCGCCTGACGACCTGATGCGGATAGCGGGCGGCGATCGACACGCGTTACGCAGCACGGCCCGCCCGCTTTCCGTCGCACGCCACCGCGCTCTGCGCACGCCACATCCTTTCCCTAACATGCCTTCCTCGATCGCCACGCGCACTGGAGACGATGGCACCACCCAGTTGCTCTTTGGGCAGCGCGTGCCCAAACATCATCCGCAGATCGAGGCGGTCGGTGCGTTCGATGAACTCAACGCGGCCATCGGTGTGGTGAAGCCGCACCTGGGATCAAGCACGCGCGACGGCGAAGTCCGGGCGCTGCTAACGACGGTGCAAAAAAACCTGATTGCGCTAATGGGCGAGCTCGTGTGCGCGGAAACGGAGGTCGAGCGCTACTTGAGTTCCAAATTCGAGAAGATCGTCGCCGCCGATTTGACCCGATTGGACGATGCGCTCGCGGCGTTGGAAGCGCGCGGGTTGACCTTTGCCGGCTGGGCCACTCCCGGAGGCAATGCCCAGGCGGCGGCCTTCGACGTGGCGCGTACCACGGCCCGGCGCGCCGAGCGGCAGCTGGGAATCATTGCCGAGCACGGTCGCCAGGTACGGCCCGAGATTCGACAGTTCACGAACCGGTTATCCGATCTCCTCTGGCTGCTGGCCCGCGAGGCCGAGCAATAGGCCAGCGAGCGGGAGCGAGTCCGGAAAAGGTGACACGACCCACGCTTGTCACGCGCGGGTTTCCTCTCAACCTGTGGTCATGCCTTTCGCTCTCGCCCTTCTCGTGCTGGCCGCTTCGTGGCGCGTCATCGCGATCCACGTGCCTGAATTGTCGAACTTCGCGCCCTTGATGGCGTTGACGTTTTGCGGGGCGGTTTACTTTCGCGACAAGCGGCTCTGGCTGATTCCCTTCGCGGCGCTGATGCTGTCGGACCTGTATTTGGATCATCACTACGCGACGGTCTTCAACGAAGCGTGGACCTGGCCGAGCGTGGCGGTGCGGGCGTTGTGCTTTGGGGTTGCGCTGCCGTTGGGCTGGTACGTGTCGCAGCGCAAAAACTGGTTGAATCTTTTTGGCGGAGCCCTTGCGGGCGCGCTGTTTTTCTATTTTGCGACCAATACCGATGCATGGATTCGCGATCCATTCTATGTCAAATCCGCCGCCGGCTGGTGGCAGGCGATGACGATCGGCCGTCCGGAGTTTCCGCCCACCTTGTTCTTCTTCCGCAACACCCTCGCGAGCGATCTGGTGTTCACCGGAATTTTCGCCCTGGTGATGGAGTACGCAGCCCTCAAGTCGGGTCAGCCAAGCCTCCTCGCGAAACGCGGAGTCCGGGTCGCGACTCGGAATTAACTCCACCGGCGCTGGCCGGCGGGCGGATCCGTTTCAGCCTCACGACGGGAGTAGCCATCGAGCGCAGTTTCGTTTCGTTCAAACTGTTTCCGCAGTTGCGGATGCCGCGACGTCCCCGACGTTCATCGAACAGCGATGTCAGCGGTAGCCTCAGGCCGAGCTCAGAGTAAATCCGCCGCGAGTTCGGCGAGCTTGGAGCGCTCTCCCTTCATCAACTTCACATGGGCGGCGATCGCCTGGCCCTTCATGCGATTGTGACAATACACGAGCCCGTTGCTG
>CAYVDZ010000311.1:0-1888 GCA_964450575.1 uncultured Opitutus sp. | reverse complement strand
CTGATTCGAGTGATCACGGTTTTCGCCTCATGCGGAGTGAGTTGCTGGGCTTCATCCAAAATGAAAAAACGTCGCGCAATCGAACGACCACGGATAAACGCGAGGGCCTCGATCTCGACGAGTCCGCTCTTCAACAAGCGCTCATAGGGTTTCACCAAGGGCCCGTTGCCGTGACTACCGTGATGACCTCCGTGGCCTGATTGCGTCGCACCCAGGAACGCCACGGTGTGATCGTCGCGATTCTTGTGCTGCTTTTTGGACACTTTCTTTGCCGCAAACTGAGCTTCCTTCGGCGGTTTCGACGGGATCAGGACCTCGAGGGCATCGTGGTAAGGCTGCAGCCACGGCTTCATCTTCTCCTCGAGTGAACCGGGCAGAAAACCAATATCCTTGCCGAGTGCGATGACCGGGCGGGAAATGGAAACACCATCGTAACGCGAATGATCATCGTGTGTTTGATGAAGTGCGCATGCGGTCGAAAGCAGCGTCTTGCCGGTGCCCGCTTTGCCGTAGCAGGTCAGCATCGCGATGCTATCATCCAGCAACGCATCCATGAAAAACTGTTGTTCCAGGTTACGCGCGCGAATCGGAACACCGCCGGGCGCCTTGACGAAATCGGGAATCTTCAGGCGCCGCACCAGCCCATCGCCCATGTACCGGGCGGGCATGGTCTTTCCTTCGTCGGAGCGAAGCAGGACGTATTCGTTCAGGTACAGTTCGCGCCTGATGCGCGATTCGATCTCGAACGCCCCTTCCGAGGCGAAGCGTTGCAGCTCGTAAATCGTGAGGCCGAGTTCACGGTAACTGGCGTCGTCATCGTCGTTCTGCGGGACCTTGTCGTTCAGGTAGTCTTGCGACTCCAAGCCCACTGCCCGCGCCTTCAACTGCACATTGACGTCCTTGGTGACCAGGATCGTGGGCGGAGGATATCGTTCCTGCACGAAAAGCGCCGACGCGATAATCCGGTTATCCTTCTTCGTGAGATCCGGCAGGATCGCGCGGAGCCGGTCCATGGCCGGAGATTTCCGTTTCTGATCGAGCAGGTACGGATTGATGATGATCGAAAGCGTGCCGCCATTCTCGAGCTCAACGCCTTCATGCATGGCCCGGGTATCGGGCAGCAGCTCCTGCAGAATGCGATGAACCCGCCGCGCATTGCGCCCCCGCTCGGTGGATTGCTCCCCCTTTATCGCGTCCAACTCTTCAAGCACCTCCACGGGAATCGCGAGGTTGTTGTCCTCGAATTTAAAGATCGATTGCGGATCGTGCAGCAGGACGTTGGTGTCCAGTACGAAGGTTTTAACTTTAGTTGAAACCTTGATCCGCGAGATTGGGGCTTGGGCCCCGCGCAGGTTTTCCATCGGGTGGATTAGTCTTGGGAAGGACGGTGGAGCAAGAAACCGGTTTGTCGATGACAGAACATTCGACCGGAAAAGTTTTGATCTGTTCGTAACATCCATCGGCAGAAAATAATTTCGTGGCCCGGTTCGCTCCACCAGACGCTGTGCCTTGCACCCGAAGGGATGAGAATGTCGCATGCTGACATTGGCCGGGGTCGGCCGCAACGGTTCACGATGCGCTTCGGAGCGGCGTCGCAGCACCAGCCCGAACGTGAGTTCTGTGATTCAGGCTCGCGTGATTTCATCCCAATCTATTTCCACAACCCGCCAGTCGGCTCTCCATGCATCTCGAAGAAATCAAGCAGGCTCTCCTCGACTCCTATCGCAGCCACGGCGGAATCAATCACGTGGATGGCACCAACCTGCCCTCGCAGGAATCCGTGAATCAACTCGCGGCAGATTTCATGCACCTCCTCTTTCCCGGCTATTTCGAGGAGCCCGCACCGACCGCAGACGAACTGCCGGCCCTCGTTGACCATCTGTTGAAT
>CAYVDZ010000310.1:0-6453 GCA_964450575.1 uncultured Opitutus sp. | reverse complement strand
GACCTCGGCGACCGAGATTTTTAGCCGTCCGCACGCTTGCCGAAGCTACACGGTGGTCCGCCGCGTGACGGCATTCCGTCGATCGATCGGCCGAAATTCGTTTCGGTCGCCCGCGCGAAATTTCTTACCGATGACGATTTGATTGTCAGCTTCACCCACGCGGGCGAGACGCGGGCTTACCCGCTCCGCATTCTGGTGTGGCACGAGATTGTCAACGACCGGATCGGCAACCTCGCGATCAATGTGAGCTATTGCCCCCTTTGTGGGTCGGCGATGGTGTTCGATCGAACGATCGACGGACGGGTGCTGGAGTTTGGCGTTTCGGGACTGCTCTATCAAAGCGATGTTCTGATGTATGACCGACAAACGGAGAGTCTCTGGTCCCAGCTCGCCATGACGGCGGTGAGTGGTCCCCAAGTTGGTCGCCCGCTTCGCTTGTTGCCGGCCCAGCATATGACTTGGCGGGCGTGGAAAACGGAATATCCAGACGGCCGCGTTTTATCCACCGAGACCGGTCACGATCGGGACTATAGGCGTCAGCCTTATGAAGCGTACGAGCGGACCTCCCGTTTGATGTTTCCGGTCAAATCCAACCGGCAGGATCTGCCGGCGAAAGCTTGGGTGGCGGGGGTTGTAATAGACGGAGTGGCGCGTGCCTACCCAAACGACCGTCTGCCGGATGGGGTGAGCATCGAGGACACCGTTGGAGTGACTCCGGTGCGTGTCCGTTTCGATCGCGCCAGTCGTCGTATCAGCATCGTGGATGCGGACGGCGCTCCCGTGCCGTTTACTCCGGCCTATTGGTTCGCTTGGCAGGCCTTCTATCCGAACACGACGGTCTGGGCCGATGGGCCGCGATGACGAACATGCGTCCACGTGCAACGGACGACTCCGACGCATCGTCCTCTCCGCCTTCGCCCGTTCTTCTTGTGGCTCCAAAGGCGGGTTCGAGCAATTACAGCTGGAAAGCGACCCCGTGGATCTCGCCTGATGGAGTGAAAGCGCCTACGATCTCGTGGCGAGCCGAGTACGTTTGGGAAGTTTCCGGGTTTATCCTTGCCTGATCAACGTTCGTCACCGGGCGGCGCCACGTCACCGATGAATCGGCGCCGGTAGCCCTCGGGAATGGCGTTGAGGTCCACGCGCAATAGACAATAGAGCGCGTCCTGGAACGTGGGTTCAACGTGGTAGGCGAGGAACTTTGCGCCCAGTGAACAATAGTAACGCATGAGGGGAGGGATACCGCGTTGGCCGGCCTCCAATCGTTCGATCATCGGAGCCAAGGCTTCGATCGGGTGACCGAAATAGGCTTCACCGACCATTCGGTGAAAGCGGGTTGCGGGCACGAAGGGCTGCCGGGCGCGCACTAGACGGCGCAGGGACTCGTCATCCGCGTGATTTCGTTGCAGATGCTCCACCAATAAAGCGCGGCTCGCTGGATGGTGATCGTTGGAGATCGTAACCGAACCGAAAAAAGTTGGACATTGCTTGCGGCGCGCGGCTGCCCCCAAGCCTCGCCACAGCAACGCGAGCGCCTGATTGTCCCGCTGGCTGCCCGGCATCACAAACGATCGACTCAACTCAATCGCGGGTCCAAGGCGTTCATGAAAGCCGCCCGCGAATTTGAAAATGTGATCGAGGTAAAGGCCCTCCGCTCCGTGACGGGCAATGATGTCGCGGGTGAAACCAAGGCGATAGGCGCCGAGCAGCTCGGCTTTTTCCCGATGCCAGAGCACGAGGTGATGATAGTACTCGTCTTCCTTCGCGACATCACACGGCAGACCCACGCCTTGGCCCGCGGCGCGAAAGGTGATCTCCCGGCAGCGGCCGAGCTCCTGCAACAGGGCAGGGGCTTCGTCGCCGCGAAACAACAACACGTCGATGGCGCCGTCCGGTGAGGTGAGCAGTCGCTGGTGGTTCCCCAATGCATTCACCTCACTGACCAGTCGATCGCGCGGACCGCGTGCGACCACCGCCGGCCGGGGCGCCGGAGCCATATCCGTTTTTATGGTACTGGGTCGCGGTACATCGTGGTCGGCGCGCAGGAAACACTGGGTGCGCAAGCGGGCTCCGCTTCCCGGCGTGGCGGCGAGCCGCCGCACCGCGGCGGGTTCCAGCCAGGCAGCCAGGCGCACCGCCAGATGGCGCGTGGCCGGCTGGATGATTTCCCGCCCCAGCATCAACGCGCGCAAGCGGCTCCAAGCCGGTGGTACCTTCAGAAATCGGGCACTATTTTGCCCGGGAAGATGGAAGCACGCAATCGCGGCGTCAGTCTTTGCCGCCAGTCGGACAATGTGATCCGACCACGGGCGATCGCAGACGGCTCCGAGTGAGCGATCATGGTGCGAGACGCGGCCCGCGGGAAATACGCCGAGCACTTCGCCGGTTCGCAAATAACGGAGCGCCTGGGCAAGTCCCCGTTGGTTTATGGTCAAGCTGGCCCGCCCGCTTCCGAGTGGATCAACCGGGATCAGCCGCGGGCCGAATTCAGGAATTGAGCAAACGACTTCGTTCGAGAGCATGCGCCAGCGCCCCGGGCGAATTGTTTCGAGCACGAGCACCATCGCCATCGCGTCAAGCCCGCCATGCGGATGATTCGAGACGACTACAAGCGGACCGGTCTCGGCTCGAAGCCGATCGAGTTCAGAGGTGGCGATGTCCCATGTCACTCCGAGCTGATCCAGCAGGGCGCGGGCAAATGCGGGTCCTTCCACTCCGGGCTTCGAGCACGTGTCGTATAATCGCCATAACGCGGGGAAATCAAAAAGTGCTTCGACCGAAGGTTGCACGGCCCGATACAGCTGTCGCAGGAACGGCGTCGGCATGACGCGGGCCGTATCAATCGGCCGCGGCCGCGGGGGATTTTTAATCGTACCGGGGCGTGGAGTCGGATTCATGGCGTCGCTCTTTCCTTCGCGGGCGGCAGCAAGTGCCGGGTCGGGGGAGCGAACCCGCCGTCACGTTCACGCGGCGCGTACTCCATCGTGATCGACTCGCGCCGTACGCTCAGGCGCGTGAGGCTGACCGTGCGGGCGTCCGCCCGCGACATTCGCACTGAAATCGCATCGGACGGCGATTCCGCAGCCTCATGAAAGTGCCGGAGCGCGCGGCCATCGAGCCCGTCGTCGAACATGGCCGCGAACGCACGAAACCGTTCCTCGCGTTGGGCGACGATCCGTGCGGTGTCGACCGACGACGTCGATGCCATTCCGAACTGCGGGATCCTTCGCGCCTCGAGCGTTTGGCCGTCCGAACGCCACGCCGCGTTGCGGCCAGCGGCATCGAAGGCGTAGATGAAACACGGCTTGAAGGCGGCCGACGCGAGCGCGATTCGAAGTGGGGATGCGCAGTCTGTGACCGCGCTGAATCGGGCAAGCGCCAACGGCAGGTGTCCGCGGCTCACCTCGGGTTTTTCAAGCGTTGGGACGTTTGTGGATACCGCTGCATCATATTGATTCAATACGCACACCGCGAGTCCGTGGGCGTTGACCATGATCCAGGTTCCACCGCCCGCTGGATCGAAGGGCGCGAGTACCGGGGCGTCAAAGCCGGGCACGAGTCGCGGCGGCAAAGCGAGGGCGCGGGAGCGTTGTTCGTCGCGACTGAACACCACATCGAAACCGGTGGGAGCGCAGCTCCACGTGATGGTGCACATGAAATGAGCGCGGAGATTAGCGCGTCGCAAGGCTCCGCTGGTAACGCAAGGTTGAGGGAGCGACTCCGAAGCCGGGCGGAAGTCTCACTTCGAGAATTTGGCCCATGATGCCAATGAGCGCGTAGTGATGCACGGCGTGAGAGATGGCGTACAGCGTTTCACGGGCGCGGCTCGACGTTACGGTCGCTGCCTCGTTCAGGTTAAGGTCGCTGCGGACTTCGACGGCGGCGTCGAGGCGGGCGAGATCGAGGTTGCGGGCGTCGGCGAGGAGCGAGGCGGTGGCTTGGCGCGCGCAATCGAGATCGGTCTCGATGCGTTCATCCCGACGACGCGCGTCGAAATCGATCGTCCGACCTTGGCTGCGTAGCAAAATCTCAAAGTGCTCGAGGCAGTGACGGTAATGGCCGCCAATGGCCGCATCAAAGGCCTGCGGCAGGCGCTGGGTGTAGGCTTCAGGTTCGAGTGCATCGAGCAGGGCGAGACCTTGTTCGAGGATCGCGACCACGGCGTCACCCAGAGATTGATGCTTCGCATCCGGAATTGAATCGGGTTCGAGCGTTGAGGGCGCAGTTTGATTCCCGGGGACAGATTGACTCTCAGGGCGGATGGCCGCTCCTCCCGTCGCCTGCCATTTGGCTGTCACCATCGTCACGAGCTGCCGCGCGAGCGCAGTCTTGTCCGGCAGGTGCAAAGTATCCTTTGTTCGGTTACAGATCGCCATGCCGGCTCCGTAGGCGGGGCCGTTGACCACGCAGAGATCGGTGGCGTTTTCCGTCAGCTGGCGCCCGGCCTTGGCGCGCAGTTCCTCCGGGGATGCGGCCATCTCAAATTTCCAGCCGACCAGAAAGCTGCGGGGAAAAAGCGCCCGCAGGGAGCGGATGACTTTCGCCGCGGGCTCCAGCGTAATGCGCAGGCCGTCGGCCCGGCTGTCGAGTTTTTGTGCGTGTGCGCTGCGCCCATCGGGCGTTTCCACGCGTGTGACCCGAAAGTCGCAGAGCGCCGCGGCGTGCAGGATTGCCACCGGGGCAATGGGGGCCGCGGCCAGTTCCGTTAACGCGGCGAAGAGGTCCTCGTTGGTCGTGAACGTTTGCACGCAGGCATGCCCGGGTCGACACGGGGCCGTCGCACCCATGCCCTGAAGGCAAACGACCTCGTATCCGCTGGCGGTAAACTCGCGGGCGAGGATGGCCCCGAGTTCTCCGGTGGAGTGATTAGTGATCCGACGAACGTCATCCAGCGGCTCGCTGCCGGGGCCGGAGGTGATGATGACGCGAGGGCGCAGTCCGGTCGGCAGACGGTCGATGGGCATGGAAAGATGGATGGATTCCAAATTCGTGCCAGATTATCCAGCTTTCGCGACGAGTTCGATCTCCAATGGCACGTTGTCGTAAATCAGTTTGTCGCCCAGCCGGGTGGCAAAGCTGCCGGAATTGAACTTCACTTCATGTTTGGCGCGATCGAAGCCCAGCTTGGCCGTGCCTCGCAGCAGGTCGCCATCAAGCGTGACGGCGGCGGTGAACTTCAACGACATCGTGACGCCCCGAATCGTCATGTCGCCAGTCAGTTGATACGCACCGGCTCCCGCGGTCTCGACTCCGGTGATGACAAACCGGCTCTCGGGAAATTTCTTCGCGTTGAAGAAATCATTCGATTTCAGGTGGTTTACCAGCTTCTGATTCTGTCCTTTACTCGTGAGGTCCGTGTTGACGATGGAATTCATGTCCGCGACGAACTCGCCGCCCGTGATCTTTCCGCCGGCGACGGTGAGCCAGCCGCTTTTGAGGCTGATGGTGCCGGTGTGATTCGCGCCGACTTTTTCGCCGTGCCACTGGACGGAACTGCGGGCGGAATCGACCTCATAGCGCCGGCCATCGGCTGCGCTGAGAGTGAGAGCACTGGTGAACAGGCAGAAGCCGAGAAACAGACGGCGAGCGAGAGAGGACGTTTGATGCATGTGATGTGACGTGGAGCTGCCGAGTGTGAGTCCCGGCACGCAGACTTATTCCCGGGAAGGATCGGGAATTTTCCGTGTTGGTGGACCGGGTTTGATGCACCCATCTGTGGCCTCCGGGATCAGTGCGACTCCCAGGATAATTCCTCCGTCCCGCCCGCATAGCGACTACAGCGCCACCTTGCCGGCCGAATGCCATGATTGCCCGGATGGTGCGACGTGATGGCAGGAACGTAGAGTCATGAGCGTAAAGCCATCAGAAGGCGGAAGCGTCAGAACGTGCCGCGGGACGACCTGAAAGGGTCAAACCCTAATGTCTGCGATCTGCGCATGCGCGAATCGATTTTATTGTCTTTTTTCGGGGTAAAAAAGCAGGGCTGATCCGGGGGGGGGCAGTCCGCTAGAAGTTAATTCACTCTGCGAAAGGTATACCTGCACCGAGGCTGGTTTTCCCATGCGAAAGTGGTGGGCGAGCCAGCCGTAAGGGGGGTGGCACTCTCCGACCTCCGTGACTCCGTGTGAAAAATTCCGTGGATTGGTCCTAAATCCCCGATCCTCGATCTGTTCTCTCACAGAGGCCAATCTCCGACCCCGTCTCCGACCTCCGTGTTCTCCGTGCCTCCGTGTGAAAACTTCCGTGGCTTGAGCCTCAATCCTCGATCATCGATCCCCAATCAGTTCTCTCACAGAGGCACAAAGTTCACAGAGTCCGATCCTTCAATACCCTCTCCGACCTCCGTGTGCTCCGTGCCTCCGTGTGAGACCTTCCGACGGTCTGAGCTCCGACGACCTGAAAGGGTCAAACCCTAATGTCTGCGATCTGCGCATGCGCGAATCGATTTTATTG
>CAYVDZ010000309.1:682-6465 GCA_964450575.1 uncultured Opitutus sp. | reverse complement strand
GCCCGGAAGAAGTAAAACGTTCGGGGCGGCGAGGGGGTGTCGCACCCGACCGGTCCGCACTCAATCGCTTGGTCGGAGGTCAATCGTCCGCGGTCGATCAAGGGACTCGGGCTGACCTTGGTTCACTTCCGCTGACGGTACCGCGTCGCGCCGGTGCGGATCGGATTCAGGTTCATGCGGAACTCCGCTAAACACGGGTCCCTTGTCGGAGCGTGTCGTCCATGTGCTTCCGCCTTCACACCTTCTTCTTGCCTTGCAGCCGCCGGCGCAAAACGGTGTGAGTCTCGCATGAGCGCCCCCACGCTGCACATTGTTCACGGCCAACCTTCCTGGTCCCTAAAGTCCGCACAGGTTGATGTGCATCTGACGAAGCTGGGAGGGCATCTCGGGCCGGTGGTCTTTCATTTGGGCGACAAGCAGGTCGCTCCGTTCTCGGTCGCTCCGTGGGCCGAAGAGCCCCTTGCCCCGGATACGCCCGCCCTGCTCCGGGCGTTGCGCGGTGATTTCTTTTGCGCTCCCTTTGGCGGCAACGGCACGCCGTATAAAGGCGAAACGCATCCGCCTCATGGTGAAACGGCCAATGTGTCGTGGCGGCTTCAGGCCTTTGAAAGCTCGGCGGGTCGTCAGACGCTGCACGCCAGATTGGATACCACGGTGCGGGCCGGATCCGTGGACAAGTTTATCACGCTCGTGCAGGATGAGACGGTCGTTTATCAGGAGCATCGACTGACCGGCAAGGGACCGATGACGGTGGGGCATCATGCCATGCTGAAATTTCCGCCTACTCCTGGTAGTGGAATTGTGAGTACGAGCCGCTTCGTGCACGCACAGGTTTTACCGGACCTCTTTGAGCGTCCCGAAGCGCAGGGCTACACGGCGTTGAAGACCGGGGCGACCTTCCGGAAGCTGGACCGGGTGCCGTTGCTGACCGGCGGCTTTACCGACCTCACGTCTTATCCGGCCCGGCGGGGATTTGATGATCTCGTGATGCTGACCGCCGATCCCGAGCTTCCCTTCGCTTGGAATGCCGTCACGTATCCGAAAGACGGTTATGTGTATTTCGCGTTGCGTGATCCGGGTACGTTGCGGCACACGCTCCTGTGGATTTCAAATGGCGGCCGGCACTACGCGCCGTGGAACGGCCGGCATACGGACGTGATGGGAATCGAGGATACGACGAGCTATTTTCATTACGGCCTCGCTGAATCGGTAAAGCCCAACCCGCTGAGCCGTCGCGGAATTCCGACCACGCTCACCCTGAATCCGAAGAAGCCGCTATCGGTGCGTTATCTCTTCGGCGTGGCGGCGATTCCACGCGGGTTTGATCGTGTGCGAACGGTTGTGGCGAACCGCGGGGGTATCGAACTCGTGGCAGCGAATGGGAAACGAACTGCCGCGGCGGTGCAGCTGGATTTCTTGCGACCGGGGGTAATAACCGAGGACGTTTCGGAGCAGCTATAATAGCTGCAGGATATCCTGACTGCCACACTGGGAAGAAAATCATCCTGGGCGGTCGGCAGAAGCCAACGCCGAGGGCTGGAGAAGTGGAACAAACTCTGCGACATTTGACGTGCCTGCGACTTGCAGGGGTGTGATCGGCGACGATGGGCATGGCTGCCACTCGTTTGCGCAAGCGTTGGGCCATAACGCTTGCCCGACTTTTCACTAAGGTCTTCTGCATCCAAACCGATCCTGTTTCCATGCTGGCTGCCGATCGCCCTTCTTCGTTATCCCGACACACCATCCTACAAATCGCCGCGACTCTGCCCGCCGATTTGCGGGTGCTTTCCAAGCTCGCTGAACTCTTGCGGGACGTGAACAGTGAACTCAGCGATATCGGAGCGCTGTTGCGTTGCGACGTCGCACTTGCCGCGAAAGTCGTGCGGATCAGCAACAGCCCAGTGTTCGGTGGTGGTCGGTCCATTTCCTCCCCCGATGAGGCGGTGAACCTGGTGGGATTCAGTGAAATCTTAAAGTTGGTTGGGACTGCGACGGCGGGGCGCTTGAGCGAGAGTAGCCTGCAGTGCTACGATATCGGGGCGACTCTCCTTAGAAACAACATGCTCTACGGCGCGTTCGCGGCTGAAGCGCTCGCGCGCCCCGCGGGAATCGATCCTCGGCTGGCGTATAGCGCGGGTCTTTTGCGCTCAGTCGGCTTGATGGTTTTGGATCGAGTAGGCCGTGGCGACGCGGCCACCGCACCGCTCTACTCTCCATCGCGGTGGCCTGATTATCCGACGTGGGAAAGGTGTGTTTTTGGCATTACCAGCTGTGAGGTCACCGCCATCCTTTTGGAGGAGTGGCAATTTCCGGCTGACGTGAGCGACGCAATCCGCGCGCACTACATTACAGACCCAGAGGATCAGGAACGGCCCTTGGCGGTACTGCTCAACGTCGCGAATGGGATGGCGCAGCGCGTCAGCCGAAGCTTCCGTGGCGAGGACAGCCTTTGGGAAATCACGTCTGAAAAGCTGAGCGCAGCGGGTCTCAGTGTCGCTGATTTCGAGCCCGCGATCATGGCAACCGAGGAGTCGTTCGACGCCGCAACCGAGGCCTTGGCGTTTTAACTAGTCTCGCCCGGCGCACCCGCGCGATCGAGCCGGGCGTCTCCCCCTGACCACGTGGAGTGCGCGGATCCGCCTTGGTGGACCGAGAATACTGTCGCATCCTGGCGGATATTTACTTGCTGTGACGTCGGCGTAAGACAGGCATTATTGCCTGTCCCAACAGGAAGGCAGACAGGAATATCTGCGTCACGTCGGGTGGCGGATCGTCCGCTCGCCCGGTTTACTTTTTATTGCCGCCAGCCTTTTTCTTCGCGCCGGGCATCTGTTTGGGCGTGATCGAATCGGGACCGTCTTGCGCGGGTACTTTCAGCTCCGTCCGCAGGCGGTTGAGTTCGGCGTGTAAGGTCTTCTGCGTACTCGCATACGCCGGGTCATTATAGACGTTCTTCATCTCGTTCGGATCCCGCTCCCGGTCGATGAGGGTCCAGTAATTAACGTCGGGTTCGTAGAAGTGGAACAGCTTGTAGCGATCGGTCACGACGCCGTAGTGCTTCCGCACCGAGTGGGCGCCGGGATACTCGTAGTAGTGATAGTAGAAGCTGGTGCGCCAGTCGCGCGGGGTCTGGCCCTGCAGCAAGGGTTTGAGACTGCGGCCTTGCATGTCGCTGGGGATGGCGGCGCCGGCCGCATCGAGGAACGTTTCCGGAAAGTCCAAAACGGAAACGATCGAGCCATTGCGGGTGCCTGGCTTCGTTATGCCCGGCCAGCGGATGACCAGCGGCGTGGTAAGGGATTCTTCGTAGATCCAGCGTTTGTCGAACCAGCCGTGCTCGCCGAGAAAGAATCCCTGGTCGGAGGAGAAAACAACGAGCGTGTTCTCGGCGAGGCCTTCGTCTTCGAGGTACTTCATCATGCGCCCGACGCTTTCGTCGACCGCTTTGACCGTGCCGAGATAGTCGTGCATATAGCGCTGGTAGCGCCAGCGCACCAAGTCGCGTCCGGTTAGAGTGCCGCTGCGGAGGACCTCGTTGCGCGGCTCGTAATAGGCGGCCCAAACCTTGCGCTGCTCCTCGTTCAGATAAGGCGGCGCGGCCTCTTTCGAGTCGCGCGGCGTGAACGTCTTTTCGAGCGTCATGTCCTGTTCGCGCTCGGCCCGACCACGGCCGGAGTAATCGTCAAACAAGGTTGCGGGCTCGGGGAAAACGCGATCGTTGTTCCAACCCAGATGACGGAGCGCCGGGGCCCACTCGCGATGCGGTGCTTTGTGCTGTGACATTAACAGGAACGGCTTGGACTTGTCGCGATTCTTCAGCCACTCGAGAGAGAAGTCGGTGATGAGATCGGTGGTGTAGCCGGTGTGCTGCACGCGCTCGCCGTTCTTGATCATCGGAGGATTATAGTAAATGCCCTGGCCGGGGAGAATGTGCCAGTGGTCAAAGCCGGTGGGATCGGATTCGAGGTGCCACTTGCCGATGACGGCGGTTTGATAGCCCGCCTTTTGCAGGAGTTTGGGGAACGTTTGTTGCGCGCCATTGAAGGTATTTCCGTTCCGGTAGAAGCCGTTCAAATGACTATACTTTCCGGTCAGGATGACGGCGCGGCTCGGTCCGCAGATCGAGTTCGGCACCAGGGCGCGGTCAAACCTCATTCCCTGTTTGGCGAGGCGGTCGATGTTAGGCGTTTCGAGCAGCTTGAGCGGATGCTGGTAGGCGCTGATCGCCTGGATCGTGAGATCGTCGCAGAACACCATCAGGATGTTCGGCTGGCGACCGGAGGTGGCGGCGTGGGCGAGGGAAACGATCGTCAGTAATGACGCCGTGAAGAGGAATCGCAGAGCAGATTTAACCGTTATCATAAAATTATTTATCGCGTGGTGGTGGGGACTTTGCCCGCGGTGCGGGGGCCGTCTATCGGCTCCCAGTCGGTGGATTCAAGGCGGGCTGTTTTCAAATACGTTTCAATTTTTCCAACGATTTCGGGGTGACGTGAGGCCACGTCGCTTTTCTCTGCAACGTCGTTCTGTAAATCATATAAGGCAATAGGAGAGGACAGGCCGCGTTCGCGGATTCCCTTCCAGCGACCTTGATAGAGCGCGGCCTGACGGAAGCCGCCTTCGTGAAATTCCCAGTACAAGAATTCGTGTTTCTTCTGCTCGCGCGCCTGACCGAATAAAGTCGGTGTGAAGCTGAGGGAGTCGAGCCCACTCGGCGTTTTCGCCTGCGCGAGTTCGGCCGCCGTGGCGAACCAGTCGCCGAAATAAGCGACATGCCCGCTCGCCGTGCCGGCGCGGACTTTGCCCGGCCACCAGGCAATGCAGGGTACGCGAATGCCTCCGTCGGTGAGACTGCGTTTGATCCCGCGGTAGGGGCCGCTCGGTTGAAACCGTTCGAGGTTGTGATTACTTTCATCGTGCGGACCATTGTCGCTGGTGAAGATCACCAGCGTGTTTTCAGCGAGCCCGAGCAGCTCGAGTTGATCGAGCATGCGGCCAACATAGCTGTCCATGCGCGTAATCATCGCGGCGTGACCCTTGTCGGGTGCCGGCCAATTTTCCTTGGTATAAGGACCGTAGTCAGGGACGTTGGCGCCATCCTTCAAATCGCGTCCGCGCTCGTTGTTCGCATGCGGGACGACCATGCTCCAATAGAGAAAGAAGGGCCGGTCCTGATGATTCGCGACAAACTTGAGCGCTTCGTCGGCGAACAAATCGCCAGCGAAAATAACCGGTTCGGACGCATAGCCCGCGCCGCTTTCGCCGACGGGAGTGACCTTGTTGGGCAGCGTGATCCTCTCTTCATTGCGCCAGAGAAAATCGGTGAAGTGGTTATGCGCATGGCCCTGATTCAGATATCCGAAGAAGTAATCGAAACCGTGCTTTCGGGGCAGACCGCGCTCCGCCACGCCGATATCGCCGAGGCCCCATTTGCCGATCAAGGCCGTACTATAGCCGGCTGCCTTGAGAACGCCGGCGACGGTGATGTCCTCCGGGTTAAGCGCCTGGATGCGGGGGTTCGTGCGACCGGCGTTGCCCCGGACGCGGGTGCGTCCGTGATGTTGCCCGGTCATCAAGACACTGCGGGACGGAGCGCACACCGTTGCACCCGCGTAGAAGTGGGTGAAGCGCAGGCCCTCGCGCGCCATGCGATCAAGCTGCGGTGTCTTGATCACCTTCTGACCATAGCTGCCCAATTCACCATAGCCGAGATCGTCGGCCATGATCCAGATGAGGTTGGGCCGGTCGGCGGCGGAAAGAGGGAGCAGGAGAAGTGCGAAGAG
>CAYVDZ010000309.1:0-672 GCA_964450575.1 uncultured Opitutus sp. | reverse complement strand
GGGCCGGTCGGCAGTCGCCGCGCGGGCCGGCAGCAGAAGGGACGCGGCAAGGAGAGCGAGCAGTGCCTTCATGGGTTTAGTTGAGCTGAGGGGGAGCGGGAACGACGCTGGCTCGCTGCTCTGTCACCAAGACTTGGATACGAGCGAGTACGTCCGGATGCTTCGCGGCCACGTTGCGCTTTTCCGAGGGATCAGTGCCGAGGTGGAACAAGAGGGGAGTTTCGTGGTGCTCTGGCTGGGGTTGGCCGTAGCCGCTTTGGGTGCTGAAGTGGGCTTTCCATTCCCCGACCCGGCAGGCGAAGATCTCATTCCCCCGGTAGTAAAACAACGGCCGTTCCGCCAGGGTCTTTCGCTCGAAGAGGAGCGGTGCGATATTAGTACCGTCGAGGACGAGGTCCTTTGGCAAGGAGGCGCGGGCGAGGCTTACCGCGGTGGGGAGAAGATCGAGCACCGAAGCCATCTGCGAGGTGACGCCGGGCTGAATTTTCCCGGGCATCCAGGCGATCGCGGGCACGCGCATACCGCCCTCCCAAGTGCTGCCTTTGCCATCGCGCAGCAGGCCGGCGCTGCCGCCCTGATCGCCCATCGTGAGCCAGGGGCCGTTGTCGCTGGTGAAAACGACGAGCGTGTTTTCCGCTACGCCTGCACTGCGCTACGCGGCGAGGATCTCGC
>CAYVDZ010000308.1:0-6466 GCA_964450575.1 uncultured Opitutus sp. | reverse complement strand
GAACACGCCGTTACCGCGGTGCTGTTGAACTTCCGCGGCTACGACACGTGGCTGGAACTCGGTGTCCTGCTCCTTGCCCTCACCGGCTGTCTGGGCGTGCTGCAGCGACGCGATCTCGCGGGCGCGGAACCGCCAGAGAATCCCAGCGAGCTCCTGACCGCCCTCGTTACGATACTCGTCCCTGTCATGGTTCTCGTCGCCGGATATCTCTTGTGGCTCGGCAAAGCCGCGGCCGGCGGTGCCTTTCAGGCCGGAGTCGTCCTCGCCGCCGCCTGGGTCCTGATGTGGTACGGCGGCCGGCGCGGCCTTGCTTCGCTGTCACCGGCGATCTGGCGCGGACTCGCCGCGGCGGGATTGCTGGGCTTTCTTACGGTCGCGCTGCTCACCCTCTCAATCGAAGGCGTGCTACTCGGTTTACCCACGCCCATCGCCGGCGCCGTCATCCTCGCTCTCGAGTTACTTGCGACCGTTTCGATCGGTGTAACCCTCGCCGCCCTGATCATTGCACCCCAATCCGGCGCGCCTAAAGCAGCGGCAAAGGGCTGATCCGTTGATCATGCAATCGATCATGCCTGCGCTCGCCTCACTTTTACTTTCACCGGCGAAGCCGCCCGCACGAGCTGACGCGACGACAATCGCGAGTTTTCGCGCGTTTCCCTGCTGACCCGATGCCGCCCTATCTGCTGTACGCGTTGGCGGGAGCCGCCCTCTTCTGCATTGGGTTTGGCGGCGTCCTGCTCGCCTCGCATCTGCTGCGAAAAATCATCGCGCTGAATATCTGCGCGAGTGGCGTGTTTCTCCTCTTGATCAGTATTGCCCGTCGCAACGCCCTCGACGAACCGGATCCGGTTCCGCATGCGATGGTCCTCACCGGCCTTGTGGTGGCCCTCGCGGCGAGCGCCTTCGCCATCACCCTCGCGCGTCGCATTCACGCCACGACCGGCGCGACCGCCCTGGCAGGTTTCAGCGCGAAGGAGGAAGAGGGTCTGTGATCACCTGGGTGTTCTTGCTGCCATTCGCCGGCGCACTCGCCGCGTTCCTGGTGGGCCGCCGCTTTGAAGCCGCCATCGGAGGGCTCGCTGTCAGCGCGAATCTCGCCGCAGCCGTTCTCGTGGCCGCGTTGGTGTGGAACGAAGGCGTGCAACATCACACCATCGGCGGCTGGGGCGCTCCCCTCGGCATCGTTCTCACCGTCGACGGCTTGAGCGCCGTCATGCTGCTGCTCACCGCCTTCGTCGCCGTCGGCGTCACCGTCTACGCCATGGTGCATTTGCGGAAGGAGACGACCGCCGGCGGTGAAGGCGCCGGCGAGGAGCTCTTCTGGCCACTCTGGCTCTTCCTCCTCGCCGCTCTCAATGGCGTCCTGCTGTCCGGCGACATTTTCAATCTCTACGTGCTGCTCGAGCTCGTGGGCCTTTCGGCCATCGCTCTCGCCTCCCTCGCCGGCAAGCCTGACGCGCTCGTCGCTTCCATGCGCTACCTGCTGGCGACCATGGTCGCATCGATGTTCTACCTCGCCGGCGTCGCGCTGTTGTATGCCGGACACCACTCGCTCGACATCGCCACGCTCGCCACCACGGTCGGCGCCAGCGGTGCGGACCGGGTCGCCTGCGCCTTCATGGTGCTCGGCCTGCTGGTGAAAACCGCGCTGTTTCCATTGCACTTCTGGCTGCCTCCGGCCCACGCCAACGCCATCGCTCCCGTCAGCGCGGTGCTCTCCGCCCTCGTGGTAAAGGCTTCCTTTTTCATTCTCGTGCGTCTTTGGGTTTCTGTGTTTGCCGGGACCGTCACCGTATCCATGGGCCAATTACTTGGCGCGCTCGGGGCCGCAGCGATCCTATGGGGTTCAATCCAGGCGATGCGCCAGGTGCGGCTGAAACTTCTGATCGCGCACTCAACGGTTGCGCAGATCGGCTACCTTTTCCTCCTCTTTCCCTTGATCACCGTCGAAGGCGGCTTGTTCGGCGCGGCAGCGAGCTGGGCGCCCATGGCGTGGACCGGAACATTCTTTCAGGTCCTCGCCCACGCGCTCGCGAAGGCCGCGATGTTTCTCGCTGCCGGCGTCATCATGCTCGCGCTCGGCACCGATCGACTCGAAGCGATGCACGGCACCGCCGGTCGTCTGCCCATGACCACGCTAGCACTCGGGCTCGCCGGAGTCACCTTGATCGGCCTGCCACCGAGCGGTGGCTTCATCGCCAAATGGCTTCTACTTCAAGCCGTAATCGAGAGCGGACAATGGTGGTGGGCGCCGGTGCTCGTGAGCGGGAGCCTGCTCACCGCCGGTTATGTTTTCCTAATGCTGGCCTACACGTTCCAACCGCGGGAGGACGTCCCGCCACTGCGGGCAGTGCCGCGCTGGCTCGAGGGCTCAGCGCTCGGCCTGGCGCTCGCCGCCATCCTCGTGAGCTTCCAGACGGAACAGTTTCTCCAGCTGCTCAGCACGGGCATGCCGTTCTCGCCCGAAGCGCATCCCCAATCTCCCAGCGATTTTGCCGCGGCCGGCTTCTGGATGCCGCTCGCGATTGTTGGTAGCTCGCTCGTCACCGCCGTCGCGATCCTGTTCTTGCGCGAGGAGCAGTCCCGGCTCCGAACGATCGTCAATCTCGGCGGCGCCGCGTTGAAGTTGGTGCTCATCGTCATCGTCGCCCTCGGAGTCCTCGCCGGGCGCACGTACGAGGCCCGTTTCCAGATTGTCCTCGGTTTTGATTTTCTTCTCCGGATCGATTCGCTCGCACTGCTGTTCACGATGCTGTCCGCGGTGCTGTGGTTCGTGACCACGGTCTACGCGATTGGTTATCTCGAGGGCGCTCCCAACCGTCGACGCTTCTTCAGTTTCTTCAGTTTGTGCGTCACCGCCAGTGTCGGCGTAGCGCTCGCGGGCAACCTCATCACGTTTTTCATCTTCTACGAATTTCTGACTCTCGCGACGTATCCCCTCGTCGTGCATCGCGGCACACCGGAATCGCTACGCGCAGGCCGCACTTACCTGAGTTATACGCTTGCCGGTGGCATCGTCCTCTTCGTCGGCGTCGTCTGGCTGCACAGCCTCGCCGGGCCGTTCGACTTCGGTCAAACTCACGTCCTCGCCGCGCTGGCCGCCGAACATGGCGCGGTCCTCACGACTGTAGTGGCAATCCTGTTACTGGGTCTCGGCGTCAAGGCCGCCATCGTGCCGCTGCACGGTTGGCTACCCGTCGCGATGGTGGCTCCCGCTCCCGTCAGCGCCCTGCTCCACGCCGTCGCAGTGGTGAAGGCCGGCGCGTTCGGTATCGTGCGAGTCGTCTATGACGTGTTCGGGGTTTCCCTCGCGGCCCAGCTCAAGGTGCTCGCACCGCTCGCCGGCATTGCAGCCGTCACCATCATCTACGGTTCACTCCGAGCTCTGACCCAGGACGATCTCAAACGCCGTCTGGCCTACTCCACCGTGAGCCAGCTTTCCTATATCGTCCTGGGCGTCGCCACAGTGGGGCCGATTGCAACCATCGGCGCGCTGATGCACCTCGTGCACCAGGGCGTGATGAAGATTACACTGTTCTTTTGCGCCGGAAACTTAGCCGAGACGCTGCACATTCACAAAGTCAGCGAGATGGCAGGTGTAGGCCGCCGGATGCCCTGGACCATGGCGGCCTTCACCGTAGCCGCCCTGGCAATGATCGGCGTGCCGCCCCTCGCGGGCTTCATCAGCAAATGGTACCTCGGGCTTGGCGGACTCGCCGCCGGCAATTCTTGGGTGATGGCGGTCCTGTTGGTCAGCACCGTACTGAACGCCGGCTACTTCCTGCCCATCATCTACGCCGCCTGGTTCAAGGAACCCACGAGCGCATGGAAGGAAACGGAGCCGTTCCTCCGTCAGCGATTCGAATGCTCGTGGCTCCTGCTCGCTCCTCCCCTTGTGACGGCACTCCTCGCCGTGGCGATGGGCGTGTTCGCCGCGTCGCCGTTCAGCCCGATGTACCTCGCCCGACAAATCTCCGCGATGCTCCACGCGCCATGAAATCCAATGTGCAAAAACACCGTGGCCGCGCCGACGCCTGCCCCCGCGGTTGTCACGTATCCACTTTTCCGGACGCCCATGGGGCCGCCGCCGATTGAACGATGACCATCCTCTTCGTCCTCGTCTGGCCGTTGCTTCTCGCATTGCTGCTGGTGCGCGACGCTTGGACGTGCACGACTGTACGATGGACGCTCCCGCTCGCCGCATCGCCCGCACTCGTCCTGGCCCTGACGGGCGACGCTACGTCGAGCGTCAGCCTCCCGTGGTTGATTCTCGGGTCCCACTTCGGTCTCGGCGGCGGAGGCCCGGTTTTCCTACTCTTGACCGCGCTGCTGTGGACGATCGCCGGCTGGTATGCGCCGGGCTATCTGGGCTCGGACCCGCGATTGCGCCGCTACGCATTTTTTCACCTGTTAACGCTCACGGGCAACATCGGCCTGGTGCTCGCCGAAGATGTGCCAGGCTTCTACGCGATGTTTGCGTTGATGACCTTCGCATCCTACGGGCTGGTCGTCCACAGCGGCTCCGATGCTGCCCGTCGGGCTGGTCGGATTTATCTGGCCGTGGCGATCCTCGGCGAAGCCCTGCTGCTCGCCGCGTTATTTCTCGCCATTGACGCCGCCGATAGCTGGTTCTTGCACGATCTCGGCGCGGCCGTTGCAGCGTCGCCACGAAACCATACCATCATCGCCCTCGCGCTGTTTGGATTCGGCGTCAAAGCCGGACTGCTCCCCGTGCATTTCTGGCTGCCCCTGGCCCACCCCGTTGCACCCACGCCGGCTAGCGCCGTGCTCAGCGGCGCCATGATCAAAGCCGGCTTGCTCGGTTGGATGCACGTGCTTCCACTCGGTCACGGCGACTTTCCTGGCTGGGGCCTCACCGTGATTCTCCTCGGACTGCTGGCCGCCTTTTACGGCGTCGCGTGCGGCTTGGCGCAGTCCGACCCCAAAGCCAATCTCGCCTACTCCAGCATCAGCCAAATGGGCGTCATGACCGTCGGCATCGGCGCCGGGCTTGGCGACGCCCGGGCCTGGCCCGCAATCGCCACCGCAGTGACGCTCTACGCGTTCAACCACGCCCTCGCCAAAGGCTCATTGTTTCTCGGCACTGGCGTGAGCACCGCCTGTCGCGGCGCAGCACTCGGAAAACGCCGTCTGGTCCTCGCCGGCCTGAGCTTGGCCTCACTCGTCATCGCAGGCGCGCCACTCCTCGGCGGCGCCCTCGCCAAGAACGCACTGAAATATCCGGTTGGCAGCGCGGCCGAAGGAATTGTCCCCGGGGTCGGTCTACTGCTCTCATTGTCCGCGGTCGCAACCACGCTGTTACTCGGCCGTTTCCTGCTGCTCATCGCCGCCGACATGCGCTCGGGGGTGCCGCATCACATTAGCCGCAACGTCTGGCTGGCATGGTTCGTGGGGCTCCTGGCAACGACCGCCGGAGCGGCGTGGGCGACCTCGTTCTTTGAACTCGAGGTGCACGTATCCACTTTCCAATTAGCTACGATCTGGTCGGGCCTTTGGCCAATCGTGACGGGCCTCAGTCTGCTCTGGCTCAATGCCTGGCGCACCCGCCGACAGTCGGAGCGCGGTCGGGAACCCTTTCCCCGTGCTCTCGTCATCCCGCCGGGGGACGTGGTCGTGACGCTCGAACGGGCGGTTGTTGCTTCGCGCGGGATTTACCGGCGGGTTCCTGGAGAAAGCTACTGGCATCTCAACCTGGTGCCCTACGTGGAGCGAATCGCGAAGTCCCGCCCGGTGCAGGACTTCTTCAACCACGTCGAGATTCAGCTGAAGCGCTGGGAAACCGCCGGCATGATGATGCTTCTGCTGCTAATGTTCTTCTGGCTCGTGCTCTGGTAATCCAACCACTCCGGGAACTCTCATTCATCCACCGTATATGGCTATAGCAGGCCGCTGAAAAAAGGCCTGTCTCTGGTCGGTTCTGCGAGTACGCGGGAAACGTGGGCGTCAAACTCGGGCCGCACTGAATTACGCAGATGCGTGAACCAATGCGGTCATTTCCCGCAGCCGATGAAGAGCGACCATTCCTGGGATCGATGGACGTGAGCATGAAGAATCCACGTCGCTCGTATCTGTTTTAATGATACTCGGCCCGTTCGCGGCCAATGCGCGATCGACCAAAACGATGTCGCATATGCGACATCCTTTTGGTCAGGGAATTTAGGGCGCGCCAAATCGGTCAATCACAGAGCGAGGGTTCAGAGGAACCACGCCTCGATCTTGCGGCGTTCGATGTCTGAAAAGCGCTTCAGGGCAATCGAAGCGCAACCACGGATCGCGCCCCTCTGGCGGCGCAAGCCTCGGACATGAAGTTTGCCTCACTCAGGCAAGGGCGGGGCGCGCATGTCCCCTCCCCAGAGTCGAGGAGGAGGAGTAAAACTGGAAAAAAAGCTCAATCGGGATCGACCAGTTTTATGTCGCATATGCGACATAAAACTGGTCGATCCCG
>CAYVDZ010000307.1:0-6469 GCA_964450575.1 uncultured Opitutus sp. | reverse complement strand
CACCAAATGGACACAGTGCAATTATGGAGGCATCAGACGACCCTTTGTTGCATAGGATAGGCGGAGCAGAAATAAGTGTATAAGATGATGACGACCACCGACAAGGCCGCTCCGACCATCGGATTGATCGTGGCGGAAAGGGTCACGAGCCCGAGCAATCCGGCCCGTGCGGCTTTGAGCGCACCATCGATGGCGCCCCACGGGCTCAGGAGGATCAGAACGTTGATGGCATGGGAGGCGAGCCAGACGAGGGCGAATACCGCGATGCCAAACGGGACCGTCAGCAGATTCAACAACCACGTGAAATCGATCGCTCCGAGATGAATCGTGGCGAGACCGCTGGACGCAATAAACGGCGTGAAGGCCACGGTGGCCTTCGCTCCGCCGTCCTCGAAAATCATTTTCGTCATCGCCCCCATCGCGAACGGGATGACCGCACCGGCAGCGATCAGCCCGCTGAACTTGTTTTCAATCGTCTCAAGGATATCGAGGGGCTTCTTCATCCCCGTGGGCACGGCTGCACCAAACGCATCCTTGAGCGCACACGCACCGACGATCAACAACGCCGGCAACCAGAAGCTCGGCTGGGCAAACCACGGGAGTTTCCCGCGCTCGACGCCATTCCCGGCGCTCACCCATTTGTACGCGCCATAAGCGCCAGTGCCCAGTAGCGGCGAAATGGCGATCCCGGTAACCGTGGAGATAGCCGAGGCGATCGGCGCCACCGGCGAGCGATCTTCCCGACTTGCCGCGGGTGTGGTTGCCGCCGCCATGGCGAACGGAGCCACGATAACCAACGCTGTCACGAGCAGCAACGTCCACGGCGCGAGTCGATTCATGAGCGGCACGGTATGGATCCGTGCCGTCGTGAAAAGTGCGAACCGTGGGAAAATGCAATCAGCTGAATGCAATCCGCATGCATTTCAGAAGGAGGGCGGGTCACACTTCATCTGTCGTCCAAGCGGCTGAGCAAGGCGCGAGGGCAATTCGGCCTTGCCCGGGAGCGCAGAATGCGCACAACGGACGTAACCCCGCACCCGCTCGTTCCAAAGTGCGTCCGCGCGTTCCTTTTCTCTGTTCGCACTTGTGCAGGCGCGGATCGTTCGCGCAGACGGTCCCGCTTCTCGATGTCCCGCGTATTTCTCCTCCCCCGCTTTGCCCGATCAGCGTTAACGCAAGGGCGATCCATTCCCGGAAGGCGCAGCTGAAACAGCCACGCTGAGCGATAACGACCCACTGGACTCATCCCGCAGTCAACGTTCCTGCCCCATGTTCGCCACCGTGGCCCCCGAAAACACGCCTCGTCCGCCGACGGATGCACCCAGCGGACGCGCTCTGCGTCGGTCTTACACCGCGCTTCTGAATCCACGACTACTCTTCATGGCGTTGGTGGCGTTCGTCTCGATCGTTCCGGTCGGCTACATGCTGGGCCGCGCGGTCGAGGCGAGCGCCAATATTGTTTATTGGGACGAATTCGATACGGCGCTTTCACTCGTGCTGCGGCTTCAGGACGGGGTGACGCCAACGGCCTTTTTCAAGGAACTGTTCGCGATGAACAATGAGCACCGCATGATGACCAGCCGTTTATTATTCGCCACGAGTTATGCCCTGACGGGGACGGTGAATTTTACGTTCATCAGCCTGATGGGTAACGCCTCGATCGTGATACTGGTTGCGCTGCTTATTGCCAGCGCCGGGACGGCGTTACGCGGCCTGCGCATGGGCGTTTTACTGGGATTTCTGATGTTCCAATTGGAACACTACGAAAACTTTTTCTGGTCAGGATCCTCCATCGATCATTTTCAAGTCGTGCTGTTGGCCGGTGCCGCCGTTGTCGCCGTCGCTCACGGGACCCGCGGCGGTGCCATGTGGGGTGGTTTCTTCGCGATCCTCGCGACCTTCACCCTGGCCCACGGACTAGTAACCTGGCTGATCGGGGCTTTGATGCTAGCCGGGCGGCGCCGGTGGGCGGACCTCATTGGCTGGGGCGGACTGGCCGGGCTGACGGTGCTCGGTTTTCTAAACGGCTTCGCGCGAAACGAGGCCCACCGCTTTGCGGAAATCTCCGTCGGGGGCATAATCGATATCGCGACGTACTGGTTAACGCTCCTCGGCGCAGTGCCGGCCTTGGGCCAAACCTGCGTCGCTCCGGCTCTCGGGTTGGTCCTGGTTGCAACGCTAGCTTGGCTGGGGACACGGGGTGCTTTGCGCCGGGAGCCCATCGCATTTTCGCTCGCGCTGTTTGCAGTGATTGCGCTCGGATTGATTGCGGTCGGCCGCGCCACCGAGTCGGACGGCGTGGTCTTCTCGCGCTATATGGTGCTGGGTGCGACCGCTTGGGCAATGACCGGGTTCATTCTCCTGGAGGTCTTCACGCCCGCCGCTCGACCGTTTAGGACCCTCGGCGGGGTGGTGCTCGCGCTCATGAGCTTCAATCTTGCCGCCAACCACGCCTATGAAACTCAGGCTGAAAGTTGGGTGGAATGCCGCGATCTCGCCGTCCTGCATTTTAAACAAAATGGTGTCGATGGCCGGGGTCCGTTCTCCCTTCACCCGGTGCCGGCACACTCCACGGCTTTGCTCGCCGAAGCCGAATCACGCGGCGTCTATCGCCTCGCGCCCATCTGCCTCCCCCGCTCCTTTCCGGACGCGCGCCCGACCAGTCAGATCGTTTATTTCGTTGATGAGATCACGGTTAATTCGCGTTCCGCCTTCGTTAAAGGCTGGGCCGCCATCCCCGGGAGGAAGTCGGAACGGCGGAGCATCCACCTGGTGTTAAAATCGGAAACGGAAACGCATATCTACACGACGGTAACAAGCCGTCGCCCGGATGTGGCGAAGCACCTCAAGCAACCCTCGGCCGATCTGTGCGGATTTACCTTCGCGCTGCGACGCGACCGCCTTCCCACCGGCAACTTCCAACTCGGCTTCCTGATCGATGACGACGGAGGCGCGGAGTACATTATGACCGCGCATCGCTTGGAGCTCATCGGTGAAGGCAAGGGCTTGCTTGCCACCGGGGATTGAGCGGCCCGAGCATGCAGGTGTGTTGACCAAGGCAGACCTCCAGCGCCTCCGCTCCCTGCGCGATAAAAAGCATCGCGAGACTTTGGGCCTGTTCGTGATCGAGGGCGAAAAGGTCGTCGCCGAACTCCTGGCCGCCCAATTCCCCCTGGTCGAGATTTTCGCCACGCCCGCCTGGATCGCACCGACCTCGACCCGGTCCGCCTCCAACCCACAGCCCGTCCGGATTTCGGCGGAAGACATGGCGCGGGCGAGTCATTATCCGACCCCTTCGCCCGTGCTCGCAGTGGGACGGATCAACCGCCTACGTCTGACGTCAGAAACTCTCCGCCACGGCCTCACGCTCATGCTCGATGGCGTGCAGGACGCAGGCAACGTCGGGACCTTGTTGCGGATCGCCGACTGGTTCGCCTTCGATCGGGTCGTACTCTCGCCCGACTGCGCTGATATCTTCAATCAGAAGGTGATCAATTCGAGCATGGGATCATTCGTCCGCATGCCGGTTCTCACCGGCGAACTTGCTCCCGCGCTCCGCGACCTCCGCAGCGCGGCTCCTCAGTTCCCAATTCTAGGCTGTGATCTAGAAGGCAGCGACGTGCACACTCTTCCGGCACTGCCTGATGCCGTCATCATCGTGGGCAGCGAGGGACGCGGCCTCTCGCCGGCCGTCACGCAATGCGTGACCCAACGCGTCACGATCCCGCGATTCGGTCAGGCGGAATCTTTGAATGCCGCCGTCGCCGCTGCGATCGTCTGCGACAATCTCCGTCGCGCGTTGTCCCATCAATAAGCCGAGCCGCTGAACGGCGCCCCTGCAGACTAAATCGAGGCGAAATCATCGCAGCGTTGGCCACCTGCCTCAAACCCCTCTTCCTACCGTTTCGCGCCCGCCGTGTCTTGCCTCATTCCGAGCGCCACTCCAAATTCTAAAAACCCTCATGAAAAGCCGTCCCCCTGCCCTTCGCGCCGCATTGATATCCGCGGTCGTTTTCATCCTCCCCTACGCCGGAGCCGCTGACTCCCCGGACGACGAACCGCCCGTCACCCAAGGCAAGATCAAGGACATGGGATCTCGTACCGCCGCACCGGAGATCGCCCCTGCCTCCGACGAAGCGGCTCAGGCGTTGAACCGCATGAAAGTGCCCGACGGGCTGGAAATAAAACTCTGGGCCGCCGAACCGATGCTGGCGAATCCCGTCGCGTTCAACTTCGACGAGAAGGGCCGGATCTTCGTGGCGGAAACCTACCGCTACCGCAGCAGCGTCCTCGATATCCGCGATTACATGTGGGTCCTCGAAGACGACCTCGCGTCACGCACGATCGAGGATCGCACGAAAATGGTCCGCAACCGCTTCGGCCTCGAAGGCGAGAAGGAGCTCTCCATCGAGGGCGAGGTCGTCCGTCTCCTCGAAGACACGAATGGCGACGGCGTCGCCGACAAGAGCTCCGTCTACGCCGATGGTTTCAACCACGCACTCGACGGCATTGCCTCCGGCGTCCTCGCGCGCCGCGGCAAGGTTTGGTTCACGAATATCCCGAGCATCTGGCAATTCACCGGTGATAAAAAGGCCGAGACCCGCACGGAAATCAGCCGCGGTTACGGAGTCCGTTTCAATTTCACCGGACACGATCTGCACGGCCTCGTCTGGGGCCCGGATGGCAAGATTTACTTCAGCAACGGCGATCGCGGAGCAACCGTGAAAACGCAGGAAGGCACCACGATTAGCGTGCCGGATCAGGGCGCGGTGTTCCGCTGCAATCCCGACGGCTCGCACTTGGAACTCTTCGCCTGGGGACTGCGCAATCCCCAGTCACTCGCCTTCAACGAGTTTGGCGACCTCCTCACCGGCGACAACGACTGCGACAACGGCGACGAAGAGCGCCTCGTCCACCTCGTCGATAGCAGCGATAGCGGTTGGCGGATTGGCTACCAGTTCGCCCCGCTCGAACGCGCTGGCCCGTGGAATTCGGAGCGACTCTGGCACCAGCGCCACGCCGGTCAGCCCTCATATATCCTGCCGCCGATCGCGAATATCGAGGACGGCCCCTCCGGCATCGATTATTATCCCGGCACCGGCCTCAACCCGTCTTATCGCGGAAGTATTTTTATCACCCACTTCAAGGGCGCGATCGCCCGGAGCGGGATCTACACGTATAGCGTCAAACCCAAGGGCGCGTCCTATGAAATCGCCGATGCAAAGCCCTTTCTGACGTCCGCGTTGCCGACCGATGTGAAATTCGGCCCCGATGGCCGTCTCTATATCTCCGATTGGGCGGACGGCTGGCCCAAGTCGAAACGCGGTCGGATCTATACAATCTCCGATCCGAAACACGCCCGCGATCCGTCCATCGCGCAAACCAAGGCCCTCATTGGCGGCGACTGGAGCAAACGCTCCGCCAACGAACTCGCCGGGCTGCTCGCCCACGCCGATTGGCGCGTACGCCTTGAAGCGCAGTACACGCTCGTGGAGCGCGGAAATCCCAGCATCGCGGCTCTGGCGAAAGTGGCCACCACGACCACAAGCCATGAATTCGCCCGGCGCCACGCGATTTGGGGCCTCGGCCAACTCGCCGAAAAGGCGCCCGCCGCCCTCGCTCCACTGCGCACCGTTCTGAGTGACCGTGACCCCGAGGTCCGCGCTCAAGCGATCAAGGTCCTCGGCGAACGGCGCTCAGCCAGCGATGCCGCGGCGTTAATCGCCGCCCTCAAGGATGAGAATAACCGGGTGAAGTTTTTTGCCGCACAAAGCCTCGGTAAACTCAAACACGGCGCCGCCGCACCCGCTCTCCTCGCAGCCCTCGGGGCCAACAACGATGAGGACCATTTCTTGCGTCACGCCCTCGTAATGGGCCTCGTCGGCGGCAACAATCTCGCGGCCATCACGGCCGCGATTACCGACGACTCCCGCGCCGTACGCATGGGCGTGGTGCTCGCCCTGCGCCGTTTGCAACATGCCGAAATCGCCCGGCTCCTCGCGGACAAGGATCCGCTCATCGCTCGCGAAGCCGCGATTGCGATCAATGACGAGCCCATCAATGCCGCGATGCCCGCCCTTGCCGCTTTGATCAACCAGCCACTCACCGACGAACCCACGCTTCTACGGGTAATCAACGCTCACTTCCGGCTCGGCCAGCCCAAGAACGCCGTCGAGCTCGCCCGCTTCGCGGGTCGGAACACGGCTCCCGCGAAAATGCGGGCCGAAGCGATCGCGCAACTCGCCCTCTGGCCCAACCCGCCCCAACGCGACCGACTGGTGGGAATCTACCGGCCATTCGAAGTGAAGACCCGCGACCGGACCATCGCCGTGAAGGCGCTCGAGCCCCTCCTACCTTTGTTGCTCGCGTCGTCAAGTCCCGCCGTAGTTCAGACCGCCGCCCTCCAGGCGTTGCAGGATCTCGAAATCGCGGGCGCTACGGACGCGCTTTTCGCTGCCGTGCGGAGCAC
>CAYVDZ010000306.1:1375-6510 GCA_964450575.1 uncultured Opitutus sp. | reverse complement strand
CACGCGGAAGGACGGATCGGTCGAGGAAATTCCGGTGATCTGCCGCATCGATACCCCGATCGAGATCGATTACTATCAACACGGCGGAATTCTTCCGTACGTGCTGCGCCAGATCATCGCACGAAGCTAAACCGGTTTCCTTGAGGGATCCCGGTGGGAAAACTCAGGTCACAAACAACCAAACGAGATCCACCGAGACCGTCGAAAGGCCTGGGGAACGGGCCGCTCAGGCGGGCTCCGTTTGCCGTCGGGGCATTTTCCGTATTCCTTTCGGAAGGCTTTCTCCAGGACGATTTATTACCATGCGCGAAACCGCCAACAAACCAGTTTACCTGGTCGACGCTTACGCCGATCCTGTCGTCGTACGCGTCGAGGGCCGCGCCTGCTTTCAGAACAGCGCCTGCTTGAAGGATTTTATCTCGGAAATGCTTTCACGCGGAAAGGTCCGTTTCGTGTTGGATTTTCAAAACTGCACGAGCATGGACAGCACCTTTCTCGGGGTTCTGGCGGGCACCGCCTTGGAACTGCGGAAGGGCGCCAAAGAGGGGACGCTTGTGGTCACCCGGATTGGGCAGCGTAATCTGGAGTTGATGCGTAATTTGGGCCTGCACCGGCTGCTCACGATCGATGGTGGCGACTATGCAGTGAGCTTTCCGACGAATGATACCGCCTTGCAGTGCAAGCAGCAGTCGGAAGTCGAGAATGCCCGTCTTGTCCTCGAGGCGCACGAAAACCTCGTTAACGTCGACGAGTCGAATCGAACGAAGTTTCAAGACGTTCTCGCGTTTCTCCGGAACCGCGTGGAGCAGAAATAGGCCCGGGGGGCGCCAACGCGCCCGGGAAGGGGCGGCTCAATCGCGGCCAATCAGCTGATTGTCGGTCGAAGGGGGACTTTGTTGCTCGTCACGGACTTGCGCCCTAAAAGTATTGCACCGACGATTCAGCGTTGTTTACGCCTGCCGTGCATCCTTGGATTCCCGGCGGGCCGAGCCAGCCTGCTGCTCTGGTTTCAGCCCCGGTTCGTGTTTCATAATCAGCCATTCGCACATGTCGTGGTTTCTCATCATCTGCCTGCTGGCCGGCCTGGGAGTGCTGGCCATTTTTCTGGTCCGCGCTCGGGCGGAAGCGGATGCCATGGCACGGGAAAATCAGCAGCTGGCGCGGGATCGTCAGCGGCTGTTCGATTTCATGCATCACATGACGGAGGCGCTCGGCGAAGGGCTTTCGCGCGAGGAACTTCACCAGCGGATCGTCCATGCCTCGATTCTTTGCACGGGTGCGTTGAGCGCCTGTATTTTTGCGCAAACGGAGCGGGGGACAATGCGTGGGGTGGCAGTCGAGGGACTGTTTCCGCCCCATCGTCCTTTGGCAGACCTCGTCAAGGGTCGGCTCGGCACCCGGGCGAAGTTTGTCGAAGAAGTCCTCAAGTCCGAGGAGTTTCCCATTTCGGAGGGCATCGCGGGTCAGGTGGCGCGAACCAGGCGTGGCGAACTTCTGGCCGATGCTGCCGCCGATGCGCGAATCGTGAAACACGAGGACGCTGCGCTGGCGGTGCGTTCGGTGATCGTTGTTCCTTTGCTGTTTCGCGAGCGGTTTTACGGCGTGCTCGCCGTCACCAATCCCGCCGGGGAGCAACTCTTCACGGAGTCGGACTTTACGCTCATGCAATCGCTCGCGGAACAGGCCGGTCTCGCGCTGCACAACGCGGAGTTCCTTCATTTGCTCATCGAAAAGCGCCAACTCGATCTTGATCTGTCGATCGCCAGCGGCATCCAGCAGATGCTGCTTCCCCGCGAATTCGCCCGGATGCCCGGCCTCGAGCTTGATGCCCGCTACACCCCGGCCCAGCGAGTGGGCGGCGACCTCTACGATTTTTTCCCTCTCAGGGAAAACCAGCTGGGCGTCATCATGGCCGATGTATCGGGCAAAGGAGTCTCAGCTTCGCTGCTCATGGCGATTTGTCGGACGAGTGTCCGCCACATTGCGCCGCGGCATTCCTCGCCCACGCAGGTTTTGCTGGAACTGAATCACTCGCTCGCGCCCGATATTCAGGCGGGGCTCTACGTGACCATGATCTACGCGATCATCGATGTGGCAGCTAATCAGGTAACGATCGCTCGCGCCGGGCATGAGCTGCCGCTGTTTGTTCGCCGCCAGTCGGAGACTGGCACGCTTCGAGCGGATTATGTCCATTCGGACGGAATGGCTCTTGGCATGGTTCCGGTCGAGATCCTGCGGGAAGCGCTCGTGGATCACGTGGAGCCGTTTCATCCCGGCGACCTGCTGGTGCTTTACACCGACGGAATCACGGAAGCACCCAACGAGGACGGCAAAGAATTTTCCGGGCCCCGTCTGGCCGATATCGTTCGTGAACACTATGGTCGTTCGCCGCAGGAAATTAATGATCGGATCCTTGAATCAGTGCAGCATTTCGCGGGGGACACTCCCCAACGGGACGATTTCACCCTGGTCGCGGTTAAGCGGAGCTAGCGCGAAGCGAAATTAGAACTGCCACTGGGAATGATTCCGGTCGCACCTGTGCGTGCCGGGAAATCAATCCAGGAGTTGCCTCGGCGCATGGGGCACTTCACGTTCGCTCCTTCATGTCTGCAACTGCCGCGACCGCACCGCTCGATCGTTACTCTCTGCCCGACGCTGGAGGCCACTTTGGCCGCTACGGAGGCGTCTTTGTGCCGGAGACGCTGATGACGGCGTTACAAGACTTGGGAGCGGTTTACGACCAGGCTCGGCAGGATCCTGGTTTCCACACCGAGCTCAATCATCACTTGAAGGAGTTCGCGGGGCGTCCCACCGAGCTGTACTACGCCGAACGACTCACTCAGCACTGCGGCGGTGCCAGGATTTACCTGAAGCGTGAGGATCTGCTCCACACCGGAGCGCACAAGATCAACAATGCCCTGGGCCAGGCTTTGCTGGCGCGTCGCATGGGCAAGAAGCGGGTTATCGCCGAAACCGGCGCGGGCCAGCATGGAGTCGCGACCGCGGCGGTGTGCGCCAAGTTTGGACTCGAGTGCGTCGTTTACATGGGCGCGGTCGACATGGAGCGACAGGCCTTGAACGTCTTTCGCATGCGCCTGATGGGCGCGGAAGTCCGCGGAGTCGAGTCGGGTCAGAAGACGCTTAAAGAGGCCATCAACGAAGCGATGCGCGACTGGGTGACGAACGTGCGGAGCACCCACTACATTCTTGGTTCTGCGCTCGGCTCGCATCCGTATCCGATGATGGTCCGGGATTTTCATCGTGTAATTGGAAAGGAAGTACGCGCGCAGATTTTGGAGCGCGAAGGCCGGCTCCCGGATGAGATGATCGCGTGTGTCGGTGGCGGATCGAACGCGATCGGTTTTTTCTTCGACTTTTTGGAAGAGACCGGGGTGCGCCTGATCGGGGTCGAAGCAGGCGGTCGCGGCATCACGCGGGGCGAGCACGCGGCCCGGTTTGAAGGCGGCAAGCTGGGCGTGCTGCAAGGCTGCAAAACCTACATCCTGCAGAACGATGATGGGCAGATCGAGCTGACGCACTCCGTTAGCGCCGGTTTGGATTACGCCGCAATTGGACCCGAGCACGCCTTTTACCGTGACCGAAAGCGGATTGATTATGCCTACGCCTGCGACGATGAAGTCATGGAGGCGTTCAAGTTGTGTTCGCGCCTTGAAGGCATCATTCCCGCCCTTGAGAGCACGCATGCCCTCGTTCACGGCTTCAAACGTGCGCAGCAGATGCGCAGCGACGAAATTCTGGTGATCAATCTTTCGGGTCGCGGAGACAAAGACGTCAACCAGGTTGCCAAGCTGCTTGGAGTCACGCTCTGAGCTGACCGCGCGTTGCAGCCTCGGTGAACTCCCTGCCTACTCTACCTAAAATAAACTGCTGAATTTGGGTTCATGCCGGTGACGGGTCCGATTGGAATCGAGATGACGCTCATCCGCCCGACCCCGATTCCACGGTGGGACGGGGCGGTCGTTGCAGTCCGGTGCCGGTTACGGGTGGCGATATTGCGGAGAGTGACGATTTTAGCTGTGAGACCGCCCCACTCATGGGCACGCTGAGTCCATGAAAAGCATGACTGGCTATGGCCGCGCGACCTCAGCGATCGAAGCGTTTAGTCTCACGGTGCAGGTGAGTTCGGTTAATCGAAAGACGCTCGATCTCACGATCGGTCTACCGGAAGAGTGGGAGAGTATGGAGCCCGCGATTGGCGAGCTTGTGCGCAAATTCGCGACGCGGGGGAAGGTTCACGTCGACATCGAAGTGACGGGGGACAAATCCGCTCTGGAATCAACGTGGGATGAGGCAGCCGCCGCAGCGGCCCTGGAACGCCTGCGAAATTTTGCGGCAGCTCAAGGCGTGGACTTCATCCCGACACCGGAGTTGCTCTGGCAAGTGGCGAATTCACAGCGGCGAGCCAGTAGTTTCCCGAGTGCCGAAATTGCCCAAGCGGAAGTCCTTGAGACGGTGACGACAGCGCTCCGGAGTTTCTCGGCCATGCGCGCGAGCGAAGGCGAGTCGTTGCTCGTCGATTTTATCAAGCGCTGCACGATTCTTCATCGCCAAGTGGAGGCCGTCGTCACGCGCGCCCCGCAAGTCCCCATGAATTATCGCGAGCTGTTGATGAAACGCCTGCGTGACGCCGGATTGGACCTGGATCTAAACGATGAACGCGTGCTGCGCGAAATCGCGCTGTTTGCGGATCGGTGTGATATCTCAGAGGAGATCACTCGCCTGCGCAGTCACTTCGAGCAGTTCTCCGCGCTGTTGAAATTTGAAGGGGAAATCGGCCGGAAAGCGGAATTCCTTTTGCAGGAGATCGGCCGGGAGGTGAACACGATCGGCAGCAAGGCTAACGATGTCACCATCGCCCGCGCGGTGATCGAGTTGAAAAACGAACTCGAACGCGTGCGCGAACAGATGGCGAACGTCGAGTAGCAAGCTCCGGGGGGGCCGTCCGGTAAGACGGGTCGAGCCTATCGGCTCTCAGGCTCGGGCGCCTTCACCGGCGTCCGCAGCGAGTGCCAAAGATACATCAACACGCCAACGCAGCTCCCGGAGTCAGCCACGTTGAAGGTTGGATAGACGTAGCTGCCGAAGTGCAGATCGACGAAGTCGACCACATGACC
>CAYVDZ010000306.1:0-1365 GCA_964450575.1 uncultured Opitutus sp. | reverse complement strand
TGCCCACAATGCCGCCGCAGAGGAGGCCGAAACTAACTTGAGTGAGCCGATCCCTCAGCCCTAACGAGTGCCGCCAAAAATAAATGCCGACGAGGGTCGCGGCAGCCAGCAAGGCCAGGAGCAAGCTCTGCCCCGAAAACATGCTCCAAGCAGCGCCGGTGTTGCCGACATGGATGATGTAGAAAAACCCGTTGATGATTTCGATGTCCTCCCCGCCTCCATGCACATGCATGGGGTTGAAAGGCACGTTCGCGACGATCCACCATTTCGTGAGTTGATCCAGTACGAAGACGAAGGCTCCCAAGGCAAGCAGAACCCGGTAGGCCCGGATCCGCATCGCGAGCGGCTTCGGGTCGACGCTGGGTTCCGGCGGTGGGACGCGGGTCGCGTCCCCAACCGGTCGGTCACCCTCCGCCTGTCCTGCACCGACTCGAGGATCGGGATACTTGGCCGGGGGCGCAGGTTGGTCGGACATCGACGGAGGAGATGCAGCCGTGGTTACGAGGGCAGGGCTATTCGTCGCCGCGATCTTCATCCATCATCTTGCTGCCTTCTTCACCCATTTCCCCAAACAGGCCGGCCTGCGTGCGGGTACGGTGACGATTACGTTCCAAATCCTTCTGCGCCTCGGTCGAGTAGCGAGTGAAGGGAACCGCGAGCAGTCGTTCCTTGGCGATCGGCTTTTGGGTGATCTCGCACACCCCGTAAGTGCCCTTTTCGATGCGTTTGATCGCGGCATCGATCTCGGAAAGCGCTTCCTGCTCGCTGGCGACCATGCTGAGCGCAAAGTCGCGATCAAACGTGTCAGTGCCGGCGTCGGCCATGTGCTGACCATACGCGGAGAGATCGCCCGCGTCATCCTTGGCCGAGCGCTTGAGCGTTTCCTCGGAGTGGCGTTCGATGCCCTCAGTCAGATGGGTGCGCAGATCGAGCAGGAGTTTATAGTAGCGTTTGAACTTCTCCGGGATGTCCTTGTCGCTTTGCTCAACCGGCTTTCCCTTCTTCGGGTTGAACCCGAGAATATCGGCCAGCGAGGCGGCTTTCACGTGCTGAGGCTTGGCCTTTTCAAGCGCGGCCGCTGTGGCCAATCGGGCCGCTGCCGCCTTGTTGGGCTTTGCGGGAAAGGGCGCGGTCGTGGGCGTCTTGCTCGCGACGGTCTGCGCAATCGCACGCACCTCTTCCAGGCTGAACGCAATCGGCTTCGATGCGGTCTTGCGTTTGAGGATGCGGTCGCGGAGTGCAGTTTTCTTCGAGGGCTTTTCCATGATGGGAGAACTTTTGGCGGTCTTGCCATTCGGCAGCACAGGCTTGCCGACGGGCGTCGTGATCTTGCCGTTCGGCGGCGCCGGCTTGCCGATGGGCGCC